>JAHHSS010000065.1 GCA_020025095.1 Peptostreptococcus sp. | reverse complement strand
CATGTTAAAAGTAATAAATATTCACTAGTGATTTTTTATTGACATTAGCTCTGAATAGAGTATCTTATTTTATTCTTATTTATAAAATATAAAAATAGCTACAGGAAATTTATTAAATTATTTATCAAAGCTAAATAATATTGTATAATGATAGTATACTATTCAAAGGTTAAAAATTAAAGTGTAAAGAGTAGGAATTACTATATCAGATGTTTAAAACAAAAAATATGCAGTGTATTTTGAAGTTAGTTTTTATTTTAAATTTATGAATAATTATGTTAATTCGAAGTGAGGCGATGTTTATGACAGGGTATAAAAATCCATATTCTAGAGGTGGAAAGACTATATTATTTACAACTCAAAATGAAAAATCATTTAAAGATATTCAAGAAAAAGGAAGATTTATAAATAAGATGGAGTATATACAAAAGAATTTAGGTGATATTTCTCCTCATTTTATTAAATGTTATGATTGGTTTGTTTTGGAGGCTTCTAAAAGAATAAAGAAACCAGAAGATGTAAAATACCAAATATGGTGCTCTGTAAGTGCAAAGAATTGTATGCGTCCTTATGGGAATGAACTAGGATATGTGATAGAAGTTCCGAATGAAGAAATAATATTCTTTAATGGATTAAAATGGGATTATGTCTTAAATCTGCATTATGTACCTGAAAATAGTGATGATTTGAAACTATACAAAGAAGAAATAAAAAAGAAGGGTTTAGCAAATTCTTTTGAATTTATAGAAGGCAGGTATAAAGGACTCTATCCTGAAGAAGTAGAGAAAATTAAAGCTAGCTGGAAAAGAATTTTTGAATTCGATAGATGGAATATATTTGAGATTCAGGCCAATATTTGGGAGATAAAAAAAGAATGGATAAAGTGTATTATTAGACCTGGAGAACAAATACCAAAAGAATATATTTTAGATTAATTTTATACTAATACACCTAGAAAAGATAGTTTTGCATGCAGTACTATTTTACTTACACTGTACAAAGCCTATGATTGTATTTTCTAAACTTTAATCTGCTAATAAAAATTTTATATAGTTGTTGAAATTATTGTATTTCAAGTTAGCTTATGTTATAATTATTCTTGAGTTATTATGTTGTTAGATATGATGATTAACGAGGAGGATATTATGTTAGGATTAGGCAATATATTGATGGCTATACAGATAGCATTAAGTATAATAATGATTATAGTTGTATTACCACAGGAAAGTAAGCAAACTCAGACACAGGTCTTTGTAGAAGATTCATCTTCACAAGCATATTTTAAGCCAAAGGGAAAGGAAGCTTTCCTGAATAAAATGACTAAGGTAGTGTCTGTGTTATTCTTCATAAATGCAATAGCATTAGTAATTGTTATGAAATAGTGAAATTTAAACACCCTCGCAATCTTCGGATTGTAGGGTGTTTTTTTACTCATAGAGGAGTATAAGATTATTAACTTGTTAAGCATAGTCGAAATATATTTATTTAGTTTTTAAAATTTAGTTATTTTGTCATTTTTTATAAATTAAAATGTAATTAGTTTAGATTTGGTGCAATTAAAAATAGAAATTATCAGATTGTCTAGTTGTAAATAACTACAATAGTGGTATAATTTATGTAGTATGAATAGGAGGTGCAGTTATGTTACCTAATAATATTAAGGAAAAAATAAAAGGTCTTGTGGAAGATGAATCTTATAAGGCCATGAAAAGAGATGAATTAAGTAGAATATTTGTTGAAAATTCAGTAGATTTACAAGAATTTACAGGTATATTAGATGAAATGGCAGAAAAAGGAGAACTTTTTATAAATAAGAGAGGGAAGGTAGGAAGCCTTAAAAGCTATTCTATGGAAAAAGGAAAATTCTGTGCGACTAAAAGGGGTTATGGATTTGTAGAATTTGATAGTATAAAAAGTGATATTTTTGTGCATGAAGAAGATAGAAATGGAGCTTTTGATGGAGATACTGTAATTGTGAAAATTACTAAAAATCAATCTGGAGAAAAAAGACCCGAAGGAGCAGTGGTAAAAATTATAGAAAGAGCAAATGAAAAAGTAGTAGGTCTTTTTAAAAGCAGCTCTTCTTTTGCATTTGTAATTCCAGATAATAAAAAAATGGATCAAGATATTTTTATACCAAAGCGTTTTTTTAGTGGAGCAAAAGATAATGATAAAGTGGTATGTAAGGTAGATGTATGGCCTTTGGATGGTAAAAAACCAGAAGGAAAGATAATAGAAGTAATAGGGCAATCTGGCGAAAGATATGTAGAAATAGATTCTATTGTTAAATCTCATGGTTTAAAGGAGAACTTCCCCGAAAAAGTTACAAAGCAAGTAAAAAAAATACTAGACTATGTAACTGAAGATGAGGTAAAGGGAAGAGTAGATTTTAGAGATAGTCAAGTATATACGATAGATGGAGATGATTCAAAAGATTTTGATGATGCGATAGGTGTAGAGAAACTAGAAAATGGGAACTTTAGATTAGGTGTACATATAGCTGATGTTACCCACTATGTAACGGAAAATTCTCCGCTTGATAAAGAAGCACTAGAAAGAGCGACATCAGTTTATCTTGTAGATAAAGTAATACCTATGCTACCGAAAGAACTTTCTAATGGCATATGTTCTCTTAATCCTGGAGTAGATAGATTGACCCTTTCTTGTATAATGGAAATAAATCATAAAAATGGGAAAGTTGAAAAATATGATATAGTAAAATCAGTTATCAACTCGAAGGCTAGAATGACATATACTGAAGTTAGTAATCTTCTTGAAAACAATGACAAAAAAATGAGAGAAAAATATAGTGACTTTATTGAAAATTTAGAGAATGCCCAGGAATTAGCGGCAATACTAAGCCAAAGAAGGGAAAAAAGAGGTGCAATTGATTTCGATTTTCCAGAGTCAAAGATAGTTCTTGATAAAAATGGATATCCTGTAAATATTACAGAATATGAAAGAAGAGTTTCTAATAAAATGATAGAAGAATTTATGCTTCTTGCTAATGAAACTGTTGCTGAAGATTTTTTCTGGAAAGAGTTACCTTTTGTTTATAGAGTCCATGAGGAACCAGATGATGAAAAGGTTGAAAGATTAAGAAACTTTATAAATGAATATGGTTATAGAATGAATATATCTAAAAATGGTGTACAACCGAGAGATCTTCAAAAAATATTAGAAGCTATAGATGATAGAGAAGCTAAACAAGCTATCGGAAGAATAATGTTGAGAACTTTAAGACAGGCCAGATACTCACCAGAATGTATGGGTCATTTTGGGCTTGCAGCAAAATATTATACTCATTTTACTTCACCAATTAGAAGATATCCAGACCTTCAGATACATAGAATTATAAAAGAAAATATTGAAGGCAAATTAAGTGAAAAAAGAATAAATCATTATGAGGAAATTTTAGAAGGCGTAAGTAATCAATCTTCCACTCAAGAGAGAGAGGCTGAACTTGCTGAAAGAGATGTAGACGATTATTATAAAACAGTATATATGAGTGATTTTATAGATGAAGAGTTTGAGGGGCATATATCTAGTGTCACTTCCTTTGGCATATTTGTAGAGCTTGCTAACGGAGTAGAAGGTCTAGTGAGAATACAAGATTTACCAGATTACTTTGATTATTTTGAAGCTTCTATGACCTTGGTAGGTCAAAATACTCATGCAGTAATGAAGCTGGGGCAAAAGCTAAGAGTAAGAGTTAGTCATGTAGATATTTCTTTGAGAGAAATAGATTTTGAACTTGTAACAGATATATTTAGCGATAAGAACATAGAAAATATATACTAAACGAAATATATAAAGCAATTGAAAATTTAAATATAATAACTAGAATTAACTTTAATTTAATAATTATAATCTATACTAGATATGCATTTGTGTATCTAGTATAAAATTGCAAAAAAATGCCATTTAAAAATTTTAAATAATAAATCAGTTTGTTTTATTACTGTTTATTTATGACAAGGAATAAGATTTTTAAATAATTAGAGGAAAATCAAGGAGGTAAATTAAAAAAATACTCTCTAAGTATGCAGAAAAACTAATTAATTAAAAATAATAATCGAGAATTTGATTAAAAAAATAAACAATTTAATATTATGAAGGAGTTATACATGGAAAGGAAAAAAATAGATAATATACTTGCTTATCTGTGCTATACACTGGGATTTGCGGTAATAGCATCAATAATAGTTGCTATACTATATTTAAATAATAAGAGCTTGGTCTATATGGGAGATGCAATCACTCAGCAGTATCCTACGCAGTTTTATTTAATGAAAACTCTTAGCAACTTATTTAAAGAAGTTAAAACATTTAACTTCAATATAGGTCTAGGTCAAGACATACTTTTTACATACCACTACTATGGGTTAACAGATCCAGCAAATATTATCTTGGGAATATTCAATTCTCTTGATGCTAGTTTGCTTTATTATTGCAGCTTTGGAATAAGAATGTATCTTGCAGGAATAGCCTTTATTGCTATGTGCATACATTTCAATAAAAATAAAAAAGCAATGGTAATGGGAGCATTTATTTATGTTTTTTCAAATTTTTGCCTATCAGCGGGTGTAATGTATCCATATTTTATCAATGTAATGATATATATGCCTCTAATGATAATAGGTGTTGACAAAATAATAAAAGAAAATAAAGTATTATTCTTTATTTTTGTGTCTGTTATTTCAATTTTTGTGAATGTATATCTTGCTTATATGATAGCTATTTTATCATTACTATATGCTGTTGTAAGTATAGTTTTCGAGTTAAAGAAAAATGGATTCGTTAATAGCTTCAAAATATTTGGAAGAGGTATTGTTAGTTACATTATAGCGATTGCAATATCTGGAATAATAGTTATTCCAATATCATACTCATTTTTAACAAGTATTAAGAGTAGCGGTTTGTCTTACAATCTTCCTGTTTTAGCAGAAAAAAATAATATATTGAAATACTTTTTAGAGATATTTCAGATACCGAGTGTTGAAAAATTTGCTCTAGTAGGAATATCTATAATAACCTTGTTTGCGTTAATCAGTCTATTTTCAAATAAGGGTAACGGAAAACTCAAAGTGCTATTCTTATTGATACTATTATTAACTGTAGTACCTACACTTCAAAGTGCTATTGCAGCTACATATTATGGAAACCATAGATGGTACTTTATTGAAATACTTATTTTATCGTATATATATGTCGACCAATGTGAAAATACGCTAAATGTTAAATCAATTAAAAAAATAATAATGTATTTTTTAGTAATAGCATATATATTATTTATAACTTACGTAAATGTAGAAAAAGGACTAGTAAAAAAATTAGATATTACAGATATTAAGTTCCTTCAGCCTTTATTGCTAACAGTTATAGCGATAATATTTATGTTAATCCTTTTAATAAAAAAGGAAAAGCTAAAAAGATATTTATTTATGGCATTTACTTTTATAGCACTAGCGGGAAATATGGGCATATATGCATATGAAAGTGGAAATAGTAAAATGCTTGCGAATTTTAGTGAATTAGATAAAATTATAAATGATAGAGCATTAGAAACTGTTTCGAAGGTAACTAAAGGAAGCCTTGAAAGAGTGGATAATGACAATCCATACAGCTTTAATTTTTCAGATATATATGATTATCCATCTACATCTATATATTACGGTTTAGAAAATAGAAATTTAGCAAAATTTAATTTTATATATAGAAATGCTTCAGCGTCACCTATAAAAAAGATGCATAATTTTGATGGAAGAGCGATATTAGATGATATAATGTCTGTAAAATATTATATATCATGGAACAATAGTAAGGCGCCTTATGGATTTGAAAATATGGGCTTTAAAAATTTATATGTTAATAAAAATTATATACCTTTTGGTTTTACATATTCAAAATATATCATGCCGTATGAAGTAGCTTCTATGGGAGTTTTAGATATGCAGGAAGCACTTTTAAAGGCTTGCTTAATAGAAGATAATATTGGAGATGTAAAACATCTTGAGTCTGGAGTTTTAAGCGATTTAAAATTAAGGAAAACAAATATTGATTATACATCAAGTGTAGCAGGTCATATAAAAGGAAAGAAAGGAATAGATATAAAGTTAGAGTATGAGCTTCCATACAGTGGAGAATTGTATTTAAAATTGGCAGATGTAGATTCGATAAAGGGTGCTGAAAAAATAAATATAAAATCAAATAGTAGAAAATCTACAATAGATTTTACAAAACCATCATCTGAATGGTATGTAGGTGAAAAGGATATAGTTATAAATCTTGGCTACTTCGAAAAAGGAAAAAGACATTTGGAAATAAATCTTCCAGAAGAGTATGATTTTAATATCAAGGATTTAAAATTAGAGTGTAGACCAGTTGAAAATTTAGAAGCTGAAACAAGAGAATTGGCTAAAGAACATTTAAAAGATATTAAGCTTAAGGGTAATGGATTTACAGGTAATATATCAAATGAAGGTTATAAGCTTATGTTTATATCAATACCATATGATAAGGGATGGAAGGCTGTAATAGATGGAATGGAAACAAAAATCTATAAGGCAAATGAAGGATTTATGGCGGTCAAACTTGAACCTGGAGAACATACTGTAGACTTTAGGTACAAAAGGCCTTTACAGACTACGGGATATGTAGTATCAATCCTTGGGATAGCATCTTTAATAGTGTACTTACAAAAAAGAAGAGCTAAAAAAAATATAAAGGATAATACAAAATCAAAGGAAGGACTGAATGAGGATGATGAATTTTATAATTTAGAAAATGAAGAATAGATAGTGATTCAGTGCTTAATGCTTAGATTTGCTTATAAGAAGGATTGTAATAATTAAAAAAAGAGTAGCTAAACTCAAAATTTATTATAGTGAGTTTAGCTGCTTTTTTTATAAAAATTTAATATTTGTCTTTGCTGGCAAAATAAGACATACCTTGTAAAAATAGGTAAAAGCTGCCGAAGATATAATTTTTTTTATTACTCAAAACTTTTATTCCCTAGCTAATTATAATATCTATTAATGAAAAAGATATCTTTAATATAAAAGTGTGGAAAGAAATTTTTACTTATAAAATTTAATATAATAGAAAAAAAAATACATATATGATAAAATAAAGTAAAAAGAGAAGGAAAGGGTGCAATAGTATGGTAGGGAAAAAAATACTGGCAACTAATAAGAAAGCAAGACATGAATATTTCATAGATGAAGTATATGAATGTGGTATAGAGTTAAAAGGAACAGAGGTAAAATCTATAAGAAATGGGAGAATAAATCTTAAAGAGGGTTATGCTTCAGTTGACAATGGAGAAGTATTTTTGAAGCAGGTGCATATTAGTCCATATGAGCATGGTAATATATTTAATGTTGATCCGTTGAGAGTTAGAAAGCTACTTCTTCACAAATATGAAATAAGAAAGTTGATAGGAGCAACTACTATAAAAGGCTATTCTTTGATACCTATGAGCGTATATTTGAAGGGTGGAAAAGTAAAATTAGAACTTGGCTTAGCTAGAGGTAAAAAACTTTATGATAAGAGACAAGACCTTGCCAAAAAAGATGCTCAAAGAAGAATTGAAAGAGAAATCAGAGCAAGATATTGATTTTTCAATACATTAATAGTATAATAGAAAAGTAATAATATTAGTATTATAGAGTTTTAATACTAGTCAAATCGGGGATGTACCGGTTTCGACGTGGGTTTTGAACTCGAGGTTGCATGTCGTGTTACTCTGGGTCACGAAAAAACTGGGGAAATTAAAAAATAAACGCAAACGAAAATAATTTAGTAGCTGCCTAAGTTGCAGCTTGTCCCTCTTAATCCTCCTGCCGATTAAGAGCTGATATCATATTATGCAGGGTACTGCTTTCAGGACTGTTTCGACTGATAGTAGACTAATTGAAACTGGAAGAATTTGAAACCTGTCACTCGGTGTCAAAGGATTCGAGATTAAAAAAGAGATGACTAAGCATGTAGATACAGCGATGTAAAGATTTACGGACAGGGGTTCGACTCCCCTCATCTCCACCAGTTAGATAATATAAATGGTGAAGTTATTGAAATTACTAGCCTATAAGGCTTGGTAGTTTCTTTTTTTATGTTTAAATATAGAGATTGTACTACAATCGTATTGAAGCAAAAACTATATAAGTTTCTAAAAATTAGATGTATTATTAAATAGTAAAGCTATTTAAGTTAATATATAAGCATAGACACATAAGAGTGTAGGGGAGAGTGAAAGGTAGAATTTTATATTAGTCATGAAAATAAATAAGTTTGTATTGTTAATGTGTATATAAACTCATTTCTGATTATTTTCCCAATACAGATTATAAGCATAATTCAAAAATAATTAAATAAAATCGAAAATAATTGTAAATAATATACTCAAATGCTAATTAATAAAAACATTAAAACATAATAAAAAATGGGAAATTTCTAGGAATATAAAAGTTAAGATTAAAAATTCTCAACAAAATTAATTATCTGTATCATTTTTAAGTTCATATTGTTGAGTTTGAAAGAAATCGGAAGTTTTAAATATATTTTTATTTGAATGAAAATAAAAATGTATTTAAATTGTTATAAATCTCAGATATATAAATATAAG
>JAHHSS010000064.1 GCA_020025095.1 Peptostreptococcus sp. | reverse complement strand
TTTAGATTTAAGATTAGATTAATTATGTCTGATTATAAAATTAAATAAATTGAATGGAGTGGTGTATATGACAGAATTAAGTAATTTAAATAAATATAATATACAACTCAACTATAAAATGTTGTGTGAATCAATTTGCAATGGAAAAGTTAAAGAGGCATGTGATGAATTTATTGATAAATCATCTAAATTAAAGGGCTTAAATGGTATAGATATGATTTTGGCATATAGGTTAGCATTAAATAATTTAAATTACAGTATATATTATTATTTATTATTTACATATGATTTGCAGTTGACAGATTGCTGTTATTCAAACACATTAATTATGCATACTAAGCTGACACCAGAAAATGTAAATAAAGTAGCTGAAAATATTATAAAATCTTATTATTCTGAGTTATTGGACATGAAGATATTAAGTAAAAATCCAATTATACAAGAGGTTTTAGAATATATTGAGGAGCACATTAGTGAGCCGATATTAATAAAAAATATAGCAAAAAAAATGCATGTTAACAGTACTTATTTATCACAATTATTTAAGCAAAGTATGGGGCAGAGCTTTAGTTCTTACTTATCAGAGCATAGGATACATCATGCAAAAATACTTTTACTTCAAACAAATGAAAATATAGACCGAATAAGCGATTCTTGTGGTTTTAGTTCACCTTCATATTTTTCAACTGTATTCACAAATAAAACAGGTATGAGCCCTGGTAAATTTAGAAAAAATCATGAATTAAGTTGTCATCCTCCTAAATAACATAAGTTTGTGATAATAATTATATTTTATAATTATCCAAAAAAATTTAAAGAATATCTAATAAAATTTAATTGAAAATGAATATTAGTTTCTGATATTATATATTTAGTTTTATTAGGGGGAAGATTGTCGTGCAAAAAGGATATTTATATAAAAGAGATAAAATAAAAAAGAAAAAAAATAATCTTCTTTACAAAGTGATGGTTTTTTTGATGATTATGCTTGTATCTATTTCGAGCGCTTTAGAATATAGTAATGCAGAAGGAAATATAAAAGATGGCTACTATAAGGTACCTATTGTTTTAATGAAAAAATATGATGATGAAGAATCAATGGGAAATAACGCTCTTAAAAAGTATGCAATAGTAGAGGTATCAAATGGAAAAGTAAAGATGAAAGTAAGGTTTTTACCTCTTCAATTTATGGGCTTTACGGGATATTTATCAAATCTACAAGTGAAAGACCGAGAACTTAAGATTCTTTCAAGATATGATAATTATGATGTTTACAATGATCCTACAAATGGAAAAGATGAAAAATGTAAAGGTGTAAAGTATCCTAAAGATATGGAGTTTAATCTTACAACAGATGAGAGCATAATCTCTGTAAAAGTTTATGTTCCTGTTATGGCAGAACTTGGTTCAGGGGAGCAGGAGGCTCGATTAAAAATAGATTGGCCAAAGGATTTTGAAAAAGCTAGAATACAGAAGAATGATTTTAATAGTTTAGATGATTCTAATGAGGCTGTAGCTACTACAAGTCCTGAAGAAAACAAAAATGAAATTTTAGATATTGGCGAAGATAATTCATATAAAGATAATAGAAAGTTACCAGAATTAGAAAAAGGCGAAAAACTTAATTTGAAAGATGGATTTTATGAGCTTCAAGTAAGTCTTTACCATGAAAGGGAGAATAAACCTTCAATGGGGAATGCTTCTATGGTAAACAAGGCTAATATATTATCAAAAAATGGCAAATATTATATGATAATAGCTAGCAACAAGATGACAGTTCAAAATATAACTGCATCTTTAGTATCATTTCAGGTAAGAGATGATAAAGAATATTATCATTTTGCTAAGCCTTATGCTTATGATTTAGAGATACCTGGAGAAAGCGAAAAAAGACCTAGGGTATTTGAATTTGAAATAAGCAGAAAAGATCCAATGATTTATGTGAAAGTTGACCCTAAAGTTAAGCCAATGGGTGAAGTTCCTATAGGAGCTCGTTTGAATATAGACTGGTCTAGTCTAAAACAAATTGATGAAAGTAAGGCTGAACTTTATGAAATAAAGAAAAAAGGAACTCCCAAAAAGATATTCAACCCAAATGACAGCATCGATAGAACAAACGATGGAATTAGATATAGAGCTCCTAAAGGAACTTTCACTCGAAATGTAAGATTTAAGTCGGATAAAATTTTCGGTGGTAAAGAATACCTAGATACAGTAAAAAAGTTAGGACGAAATACTAAATTTGATATATATAGTTTTGTGGCAGAGGATGATTTTGGCAAGGTTCAAAAAAATCAAAAGCCTATAACTATCACAATTAAAAAAGATAAATTAGCTGCAACTCCAATAAGAGCTAGGTATATTGACGATTTAAGCGAAATACCAGTGAGTATTAAAGGCAATGATGTAAGTTTTGAGCTTCAAAGACTGGGTAAGATTGCTATTATTTATAGCGAAAATAATTCTTCAGGAAATATTGCTGGTGCTCCAACATCTAAAACAAAGAAAAATAATACTCAGTCAAGCAGAGGCAAAAACAGCTCCTCATCTAAAAAAATGGATAAAACAAGAAAAGGAAACTCAAAAAACTCAAGTTCTAAAAGTAGGGGTAAAGAAAAAGGAGAATCCAATACAAAAGCTGATTCTAATGCAAAATCTCCAATAACAACTCTTACAAATGATAATAAAGATTTTAATAATAGTTTAGAAGAAAATGATGAACTTAATGAAAAAGCTCCTGATAATAGAAATGCGGAAAATGCTAGAGCGCAGGAAAATTTGAAAATAATATTTTTTGGAATTATAGCAATAATTATGAGTATTGCCGCAGCTACTTATGTCTATATAAATGTTGGGAAAAAGCTTTTATACGAAATTGATTTAAGCAAGAAATTGAAAAAAAATATGGATAAGGGGGATATTATATGATTAGAAATATAAATAATCCCACATATAATAGCTTTAAAAAAACTATAGGAGTATTTTGTGTATTATTTATTTTCCTATTTGTTTTTTTCAAGCAAGATGTAAGTGCAGGGGAACTTTATACTGCTGAAGCCGTTGGGCACTATGCCAATCCATCTAATGGAAAGGTTGAAGATCCTGGAAATAATCCTGGTATAGGTGAGGGGATGGTCAGCAATACAGTGTACGGCTTGGCTTTAGTAGAAAAAGATGATAATGGAAAACTGTTTGCAACTGTACGTCTTAGACAAAGAAATCATATCAAAGATGTTAGAATGTGGGTCCAATCCAAGCAGGGTGGCGGATTCTCGGAAGTAAGCGTTGAAGAAACAAAAAGCTCAGGTGATACGGGTGATTTTAGATTTGAAATACCATCTACCGACTCTGTTATCAAATCTAGCTTTTTTGTTAATCAAATGGGAAGAGCAGTAATATTTTTTATTACTTTGGATAACATAGAAGAAGGTAACACAGATTTTAAGGCCTTTGTTTCAACTTCCGATTCAAGTAGTAATTCCCAAGGGGGAAGTCAGGCTTCAGATGCAAATAATGAGGCAGGTCAGGCTGAGCAAGCTAGAACTCAGGTGAATAAAAATAATGCTGAAAAAGAAAGTAATAAAAGTAGAGTTTCTAATTCAGAAAATAGAAAAAGTAATAATGCCTTAATTAAAAAAAAAGAAAGCAAAAAGAGCATTCCAAAAAATAAAGTGAATGCTAGCAGTGATTTTAGTGAAAAAGACAATGATAAAAAAATAGAGCAATCAGATCTCGGATACAATCATGGACTTTTAACTAACAGTGATTTTAATGACAATATTAAAAAAGAAAAAGAAAAAAGTAGACCACTAGGACCTCTAAGTTTAGGAATAATTATATTTTTTATAGTTGTATCTGCAATTATATTCACAATATTTGTATTGGGTGCAATATTTATCTGGATACTATATGAAAAAACTAAAAGAGAAAATCTACAGATAGAATCAGAGCTTGAAGATTAGTAGGAAAAGTCTAACTGTGGAAAGGAGGGGACTATGTGTAAATTTAAAAAAATAATGTTAATAATAGTTTTATTTTCTATTTTGCCACTTATGTCTGCTTGTATGGATTACAGTTCTGATAATAAAGCCGAAGAAAGAGTAAATAAAGAAAATCCCAAGATAGTTGCGACATCGATGTCAACGGTATTTATAATGGATAGATTGAATGTTGACTTGATTGGAGTTCCAGATAGTAAAGTGGATAAACTACCTAAAAGATATCAGAATGCTGAAAAAATTGGTATGGCAATGTCTCCAGATATGGAAAAAATTAAATCCATTAATCCGGACTGGGTATTTTCTCCCGTAAGTCTTGTTAGTGATTTACAACCAAAATATAAAAATGCTAAATTAAGATACGGTTTTTTAAATTTGAACAATGTAGAGGGGATGTATAGCTCTATAAAAGATTTGGGAAAATTATTGAATAGAGAAAAAGAAGCAGATGTATTAGTTAAAGAATATGAAAATTTTATGAAAAGTTATAAAGAAAAAAATAAGGATAAAAAGAAACCTAGCGTGTTAATTCTGATGGGACTACCTGGAAGTTATGTAGTAGCGACAGATAAATCATATGTAGGTTCGCTGGTAAAAATGTCTGGGGCAAAAAATGTATTTGAATCAGATAAGGAGCAATTTATCAATATTAATACAGAAGATATGCTTAAAAAAGATCCAGATATAATACTTAGAACAGCTCATGCAATGCCAGATGATGTAATGCAAATGTTTAGAGATGAATTTAAGAAAAATGATACATGGTCACACTTCAGAGCTGTTAAAGAAAATAAGGTATACGATTTAGATAATCATAAATTTGGAATGTCAGCTAAGTTCAACTATCCTAGTGCTTTGGAAGACTTGCAAAAAATATATTATGGAGGGAATGAGTAAATTGAAAGAATTAAAAGAAAAAATTTTATCAGTAATTACATCTCCAAACACAAAAGGGTATGCGATAGATAATAAGCGAAAGATAACTGTGTTTTCTGTAACGCTAGCTATATTAATAATAATATTCTTTATAGGAGCAACTACAGGAAGTATAAATATGAGCGTAGGAAGATTGTTTAGGGGATTGTTTATTGCAAAAGATTCAGATGTGGCGACAATATTGGATTTAAGATTTCCAAGAGTTTTAATAGCTATTTTAGCTGGTGCTGCCATATCAACATCAGGAGCAATGTTACAGTCAGTTATGAAAAATCCACTTACAGATCCAGGAATAATTGGTATTTCTTCTGCTGCATCTTTGATGAGCATATTGATTGTTACATTTATTCCACAGCTTTATTTTTCAATACCATTGTTTGCAATTTTAGGAGGACTTGTAGCTTATTTTCTTATATATTCACTTGCATGGGATGGTGGAGTAAATCCCGTCAAATTGATATTGGTAGGTGTTGCATTAAATATGACTTTTGTAGGCTTTAGTGAATTTTTCAAGGCTGCAGGAGGTGGAGGTGCTAATTTATCTCAAGTTCAGTCAATTGTTTTAGGAAATATATCTCAAAAAACATGGGCTGATGTAAAGCTTCTAACAGTATTTGTAGTATTAGGACTTCTTATTTCATATTTTTTATATAAAAAATGTAATATTTTATCTCTTGAAGATAAGACGGCAAGAGCATTAGGAGTTAATGTTGATAGGGATAGATTTTTAGTGGCTCTTGTGGCAATAGTTTTAGTAAGTGTTTCAACAGCAATAGTTGGAGTTATAGGATTTTTAGGATTAATAGTTCCACACATAGCTAAGCTATTGGTGGGAAGTGATCATAAGATTAAATTACCATACACAATGATATTGGGAGCTTTGGTACTTTTACTTTCAGATACAATAGGAAGAAGTATTTTTGCACCCTATGAAATACCAGCCGCTATTATAATGTCAATATTTGGCGGACCATTCTTCATTTTCTTACTAAGAAGAGGAGGTGAAGGATTTGGAAGTTAAAAATTTGAAATTTTTCTATGGTGAAAAGTTACCTACAATAATAGATGATGTGTCTTTTAAATTACAAAAGGGAAAGATAACAACAATTCTTGGACCAAATGGATGCGGGAAGTCAACTCTTTTTTCTCTTATGACAAAAAATTTAAAAGCTAAGTCTGGAGAAGTTTTATTTGGCTTGAGAAATATAGAATCATTGAGCAACAAGGAGTTTGCGCAAAGAGTAGCAATTGTTCATCAGTACAATAAAGTAGCAGATGATATCACTGTAGAGCAGTTAGTTAGCTATGGTAGAACTCCCTACCAAAAAATGATGAAAAGACAAACTGAAAAAGATGAAGAAATGATAGCCTGGGCTATTGAAGTAACAAATCTAAAAGAAGTTAAAGAGAGAACAGTAAATTCTTTATCGGGAGGTCAAAGACAGAGAGTGTGGATTGCAATGGCAATTGCACAAGGAACAAAATATCTATTTTTAGATGAACCGACCACTTATTTGGATATAAAGTACCAATTAGATATTTTGAGACTAATAAAAAGGTTAAATAGAGAACTTGGTATAACAATAATAATGGTACTACACGATATTAATCAAGCAATAGCATATTCTGATTACATTATAGGCTTAAAAAACGGAAATATATTAATGGAAGGAAAGCCATATGATGTAATCAATGAAAAAAATATAAAAGATTTATATGGTATAGATTTAAAAATTGTCGAGATAGATGGCAATAAATTTATTTTAGGTATATAAAAATTAATTAACTATAAAGGAGAGTAATTGTATGAAAAATTTACTTAGAAAAGGGATATATGTATCTATGGCAGCAACATCTGCAATATCAGGATTAGCAGTAACTAATTCTTTTGCAGAAGATGCAAAATCTGTAAAGGAATATTCTGTTCCAGTAAAATTGAAAAAGGTTGATTCAAAAGAAACAGAATCAATGGGAAATAAGGCTATAAAAAATACTGCTACTGTTGTAGAAAAAGATGGCACAGTGGAAATAACACTTGATTTACAAGGTATGAAGTTTATGAATATGAATGGTCATGTAATGAAGTTGCAGTACTTTGATACAGATCAGAATTCTAAGTTAAATGATTCAGAAGTTGTAAAAAGTGTAAAGGAAGCAGATCTTACTGGAAAGCTAAGAGAATTTCCTTCTCAAATCAAAATAAGAAGAAATGCAAGCAAAGAGAAATACATTTTATTGAGAGTATCAGTAGATGCTATGGACTCGATTTCTTCTCAGGGTGGAGATCCTTATTTAGCAGAAAATATAGGTAAGGGAGGACAGAATACTTATTTAGAGCTTGACTATGATAATGCAAAGTTAGTTAAGGATAACTCTGAAAAGGAAAATACTGGAAAAGATAATTCTGAAAAGGATAATTCTATAAATAATGAAGTAAAGATAAAGAGCTCTAGAATATCAGGAAATGATAGATATGAAACTTCTGTAGCTATATCTAAAGCAAACTACTCTACAGCAGATACAGTAGTTCTTGCAAATGGAGTAGTATATGCAGATGCACTTGCAGCAGCGCCGTTAGCTAGTTTAAATTCTGCACCAATACTTCTTAGTGAATCAAAAAATATTTCACCTGCAACTTTAAGTGAAATATCAAGATTAAAAGCAAAGAGTGTAATTGTAGTAGGAGGAGAAAATTCAATTTCATCTTCAGTAGTGAAAACATTAGAAAAACAAGGGCTATCAGTAGAAAGAATATCTGGAAATAGCAGATATTCAACAGCATTAAATATTGCTAAAAAGATTAGAGAAAAGAACCCTGCAAGTAAGGATGCGATAGTAGTAAGTGGAGAAAATTTTGCAGATGCATTATCAGTATCTTCTCTTGCGAATGAAAATCAATCACCTATAATTTTAACTGCTTCAAAGAACATGTCAAAGGATGTTGAAAAAGAATTAAACTCTTGGGGAGTAAATAAACTTACAGTAGTTGGTGGTAAAAATTCAGTAAGTGATGCGGCTGTATCTGGAGTAAAGTCTAATAAATTTGAAAGAATACAAGGAAACAATAGATATGAAACATCTGCTTTAGTAGTTGGTAAATTGGCGAATACTGGCAAGCTTATGCTAGCAAGTGGAGAAAAGTCTGCAGATGCACTTTCAGCTGGTGCTGTAACACTTAAGTCTCAGAGACCACTACTTTTAGTTTCAAAGAATGCTATATCAAAAGAGTCTAAAGAGTTAATCAAAAATAACAAGATAAATGATTTACTTATAATAGGCGGTTTTGGTTCAATATCAGCAGATATATTAAAGGGATTATAAGCAAGTAATAGTATTTTTTAAGGAGAAGCGTATGAAAAGAAAAACTGAACTTGTAAGAACAATTAAAAAAACAACAGCAGTTGCTATGGCGGCAACAACAGTTTTAGGGACTACATCTAATGTAGCACAGCTAGTGAGTCATGCTGCAGAAAAAGAATCATATATCTTGTCAGATAGTAAATATTTCACAAGATTAAAAATGGAATATGACAGAACGATAAGATTTGAGTTTGGATTTGATGAAGAAAATTCAGAAACAAGAGAAAAAATTTTCACTCAAGAAATGGCTCAAGAACTCCTAAAAAAAGGTAAAATAAAGATTAATGATGGAAAAGAGTATACATTTAAAGAGGCTGGAATAAATAGGGCTAAGTCATCGAGAGGAGAAATATTAACTTCATATTTTGATACTACTAATGAAGAATTTATAAAGAATTTTTTTGATAAGGATAATTTTAAAGTAACAATAATAACTCCAGAAGGTCATGAAGTTTCTGTTAACAATATAAATAACGAATTAGATGCTGAAAAACGTGAAGAACTTAGAGCTAAATTTGAAAAAGAAGCTAGCTCAAAGCCAGATGGAGATAAAGAAAAAGATTTGCCAGGCGTAGAAGAATCAAAGTATGTACTCATAGGTGATGTGGATTCTATAGGGCTAAAAAAGGGAGATGATGAGAAAGTAAGATTTAGGTTCGGATTTAAAGAAAAAGATTACGAAAAAAAAATAATACTTTTCAATAAAGGTATGGCTGAAGGACTCCTAAAAAGTGGTAAAATAAAGATTAATAATGGAAAAGAGTATACATTTGAAGAAGCTGGAATAAGTAGGGCTAAGTCATCTAATGGAGAAATATTAACTTCATATTTTGATACTACTAATGAAGAATTTATAAAGAATT
>JAHHSS010000063.1 GCA_020025095.1 Peptostreptococcus sp. | reverse complement strand
GACTCGTCGCGAGAGTTGTACGATGAAGTTAAAGAGATGATGGATGCGAACAAACTTATAGAATTGAGAGAGATGCTGGATGAATATCACAATATGGATATATATGATATTCTTTTAGAATTGGATGAAACGGATAGGATAAAACTATTTGAACTTCTTCCATTGGATACAGCAGCTGCAATTCTTGAAGAATGCGAAGCAGAATTTTTTATAAGTATAATTTCGGGTATGGATAAAGAACATATCAGAAGTGTATTTGATGAAATGTCTCTTGGTGATTTATCTGATATACTTCGCGATTTAGAAGAAGATGAAAGAGAAAAAATTCTTGATGCGGTTAGTAAAGAAGATGAAGATGAATTAAGAGAATTGCTTGCATATTTGGATGATACATCAGGTTCAACCATGAAAAAAGGATACATAACAGTAAATAAGAATCTAAATGTTATGGAAGCTATAAATACGATAAGAAAAGAAGCTACAGAAGCTGATTCAATTTATTATATTTATGTAGTAGATAACGAAGAAAAATTAGTAGGAGTATTATCCTTAAGAGATCTATTTGTTTCTAAAGAAACAGATCTTGTAGAAGATATAATGATAGAAAATGTAAAGTCTGTTAGAGATAGTGAGGACAGAGAAGAGGCTGTAAAGGTTGTTTCAAAGTATAATTTGGTTGCAGTTCCAGTTGTAGATAGTGAGGGTGTTCTTAAGGGGATAATTACAGTAGACGATATATTGGATGTTATGGAAGAAGAAGCAACAGAAGATATGTATAAGTTTGCTGGAAGTAGTGAGCATGAAAGAGATGTAGCAGAAAACGAAAAGTCTACACTATTTGAGCAAGTAAAATCATGCGTTAGAGGTAGAGTTGCATGGTTAGTTCTTACAGTGGTACTTTCTTTTATTTCAGTTCTTATATTTACAAAATTGAAATTTTTAATTGGAAGTAAGGAGATGGAACTTTTATTCTTCACACCTCTCGTAATAGCGATGGGTGGAAATGTAGGGTTTCAATCATCAGCTGTAACAATAATAAATCTTACAAATAAAGACAAAGAAGTTGACTCAATAACAGTATACAAGGAAATAATAAGTAGTATAATAAATGGTATAGTAATAGTCGCCATTGTAAGTATTATTCTTACGATATTCTTGAAAAACCCATCTATAACTCTTGTTGTTTCTATTTCAACTTTAATAAACATGGTTCTTGGAGCAACTCTTGGCACCTTATTACCAATTATTCTTGAAAAATTGGATTTAGATCCATCGGTTATATCATCACTTATAGTTGCCGTAATAATGGACATAATTGGAATATTAGTGTATTTAACACTTATATCCGTATTATTATAAAAGTCCCCCCTTCATATTGAAGGGGGTTTTTGATGATTTTAAATAGATTAATCTTTAAAAGCATATACCAAAAAGAATTATTTTATAAAATATGGATAAATTTTAGTATCTAGTATACATATTGTATTTTATGTGTATAATATATATATGATATAAATTTTTAAAATGTAAATATAGATAATGGTTGGGTGATTAAATGGCGGCATTGAGTACGCAAGGAATAGTTCTTAAAAGTATTAAATATAATGAAAATGATTTGATATTAACTATTTTTACTAGAAGGTATGGCAAGGTCTCTGCAATTGCAAGAGGTGCAAGGAAATCTAAGAGTAGACATCTCCCAAGTTCACAGATATTTTCATATAATAACTATGTGATGAGTATGCAAAAAAGTCTTTATACTATATATCAAAGTGACAGTATAAAAAGTTTTTATAATATATCAATGGATTTTGAAAGTTTTTCATATGCATCATTTATAACAAAATTAGTAGAGATGAATTTAGAGGAAGGGCAGACAAACAACAAACTCTTTGAATTACTTGTTCAGACTTTATTTTTGTATTCTGAAGGGTATGAAGAAAAGCTTTATTTATTGGATATATTTCTTATAAAATTTATAGTATGCATGGGATATAGTCCACAAGTAAGTAGATGTGTTTCTTGTTCATGTACGGATTATCAATATGCTGTATTTTCTATTGAAGAAGGTGGCATAATATGCAATAAGTGTGCTAAAAATGAAAAATTTTATATAAAAATGGATCAAACAACTATATCGCTTATGCAATACTTGCAAAATAATGATATAATAGTATGTACCAAGGCTAGAGTTTCAAAGATTTTAGTTAATGAACTTTTTTATATTTTGAAAAAATACATTATCAATTACTTTGAAAAAGTAGATTTCAAATCTTTAGAGATGTTAGATAACATAAAAGTTTAAAGTTTGAGGGAGGTAAATATTATGGCACAGATAACTATTGAAATGGTAGACGATGTGATGGAAAGACTTCCACATGTATCGTATAAGGAAGCGAAAGAGGCTCTTATAAGTAGCAATGGAGATGTGCTAGATGCAATTATTCTTTTGGATGGAGATAAAAAATTTAGCATATCCAATATAAAGAAAGAAGGATTAGATAATATAGGAGCTAAGCTTTCAGAGGAAACAGATAAACTAAGGAAACAGACAATAGAACTATTAAACACTGCTAAAAGAGTTAGATTTATTGTCGATAGTGAAGAAAGAACAATACTAAATATTCCATTAAGTCTTGGAATTTTAGGTGTTGCAACACTTCCTATACCTAGTGCTCTTGGACTTTCTGCAGCTATCCTTACAAATTGTACGGTAAGAATAGCTGATGAAAATAGCGATGATGAAGTTGAATTCGGTGTCATGACTCCAGAAAAGATGGATGTATTAAAAGAGATACTAACAAATTCATTTGATGAGGCTAAAAAGACTCTAGAACTTCAAAAAAAATCGAATTGTAATGAAAAAGATGATTCAGATATTACTGATGAATTGTTAAACGAAGAAAGTAAATAGTATAACTATTTATATAAATATATGCAAACTAATAGTTGTAAAACTATAAAATATTCAGGAGGAATTTTATGAATTTTCAAGATATGATTTTAACTTTGCAAAACTTCTGGGCAAAGCAAGGTTGTATAATGACTCAACCTTATGATGTTGAAAAAGGTGCAGGAACAATGAATCCTAATACTTTTTTAAGATCACTAGGGCCAGAACCATGGAGTGTTTGTTATGTAGAACCTTCTAGAAGGCCAGCAGATGGGAGATATGGTGAAAATCCAAATAGACTATATCAACATCATCAATTTCAGGTAATATTAAAGCCTTCTCCAGATAATATTCAAGATTTATACCTTGAGTCACTTCGTGCTATAGGTATTAATCCAGATGAGCATGATATTAGATTTGTTGAGGATAACTGGGAAGCTGCTACAGTAGGTGCCTGGGGACTTGGCTGGGAAGTATGGCTTGATGGTATGGAAATTACCCAGTTTACTTACTTCCAACAAGTTGGTAATCTTGAATGCGAACTAGAAACAGGTGAAATTACTTATGGGCTTGAAAGAATAGCTATGTATATACAAGATGTAGACAGTGTATATGATTTAAAGTGGAATGATAATATTACATATGGAGAAGTATTCAAAAAACAAGAATATGAAAATTCTAGATATTCATTTGATGAATGTAACTTTGATATGTTATTTAAAATATTTGATTTATATGAAGAAGAAGCTGTAAGACTTGCTGAAATAGGACTTGTAATACCATGCTATGATCATGTTCTTAAGTGTTCTCATATATTTAACACACTTGAAGCAAGAGGGGCTATTGGTGTAAGTCAGAGAGCTGCATTTATAGGAAAAATAAGAAATTTAGCTAAGATAGTAGCGGAAAGTTATGTTAAGCAAAGAGAAGAAATGGGATATCCACTATTGAAAGCAGGTGATAGAAATGAATAATTATCTACTATATGAAATTGGTGTAGAAGAAATGCCCGCTAGATTTGTGGAGTCTACATTAGTTCAGTTAAAAGAAAATTTAGAAAATGGTTTAAATGAAAAAAGAGTTAGATTTGATACCATAGATACTTATGCCACTCCTAGAAGATTAGTACTTATTGTTAAGGGCTTAGCTGATAAGCAAGATGATTTAGAAGAAGAAATAAAAGGTCCTTCTAAAAAAATAGCAGTTGTTGAGGATGGAAGCTTTACAAAGGCTGCTCTAGGATTTATGAAGGGGAAAGGTTTAGAAGAAAAAGATGTTTATTTTAAAGATCTTGATGGGGCAGAATATATTTTTGCAACTATAAGAGAGGAAGGGGTATCTACTGAAGAAGTATTATCTGAAGTTCTTCCAGAAATAGTAAAAAATGTTGTTTTCCCTAAGTCAATGCGCTGGGGTGGCAAAAATATGAGATTTGTAAGACCTATAAGATGGCTTGTGGCTATGATGAATGATAAAGTTGTAGATGTTAACTTAGAAGGAATTATAGCTTCAAATAGAACTGTCGGACATAGATTCTTAGGATCAAAGAATATTGAATTTAATAGCATAGAAGAATATCTTAAAAAGCTTGAAGAAAATTATGTTATATTAGATCAGAATAAAAGAAAAGAACTTATACTAAATCAAATTAACAAAGTTGCCGAAAGCATTAATGGCATGGTTGATATGGATGAAGAACTTTTAGAAGAAGTTACATACATAGTTGAATATCCAACAGCGTTCTATGGAGAATTTGATAAGGAGTACCTAGAGCTTCCTAAGGAAGTTGTAAAGACTCCTATGAAGGCTCATCAGAGATATTTCCCTGTACTTAATAATAATGGAGAACTACTTCCATATTTTATAGCTGTAAGAAATGGTAATGACCATAAAATAGAAAATGTTAAAAAGGGAAATGAAAAAGTTCTTGAAGCAAGACTTGCAGATGCTCTTTTCTTCTTTAAAGAAGACACTGTTCATGATTTAGAATACTTTAGAGAAAAGTTAAATTCAGTAGTATTCCAAGAGAAGCTTGGAACAATACTTGATAAGTCAGAAAGGCTTTATAATATTGCAAAGCAGATAGAGGATAAATACGAATTGGATAATGCAAAACTTGAGAGAGCAGCTTATCTTTGTAAAGCAGACCTTGTGACAAATATGGTATTTGAATTTGATGAACTTCAAGGTTATATGGGAATGGAATATTCTAAGCTTAAAGGCGAAGATGAAATTGTTGCGAAGGCTATTTTTGAGCATTATCTACCAAGATTTAATGGTGATATAGTTCCTGAAACAATTGAAGGTTCAATTCTTTCAATAATAGATAAAATGGACACAATAGCAGGATTTTTTGCGATAGGAATTACGCCAACAGGTTCTGCGGATCCATTTGCGCTTAGAAGACAATGTTTAGGTATACTTACGATACTTCTAAAGAATAATATTGAACTTGATGTGGCTGCACTTGCAGGAATAGCACTTGATCAGTATTCAAATCTTGAATTTAATAGAGAAGAGGTAATAGACAATATACTTGATTTCTTTAATGAAAGAACAAAAAATATGTTTAAAGATATGGATATCAGATATGATGTTATAGATGCAGTTCTTTCTTCAAAGGAAAAGAATATTTTAGATTTATATACAAGAGCAGAGGCTATAAATAAGTGGATAGATAGAGATTCACTTACAGATATGCTTGTTGCCTTTAACAGGGTATCAACACTTGCTGAAAAAGCTATAATAAATTCAATAGATGAAGAGTTATTTGTAGACGAAACAGAAAAGACACTTTACAAAGAATTTTTATCAGTGGACGAAGAAATTCAAAAATTGATGTCTGAAAAAGAGTATACGAAGTCACTTGATAAGTTTGCTAGCTTAAAGGCTTCGATAGATGGATTTTTTGATTCAGTTATGGTAATGGATGAAAATGAAAAAATAAGAAATAACAGATTAGCCTTACTAGATAATATATATAACTCAATGCTTCAAATATGCGATTTATCAAAAATAGTATACAAGTAGGCTCTTAGTAACAAATTAGTATGTCATATATTAAAGAATCAGATAGATGTGTTATATTTACATCTATTTGATTCTCTTTTTATATAAAAAATATTAATACAATGTGCAAATAAATCCTTTATAAATATCTAAAAACTTTATTAAAAAGCAAATATATTTATATATAGCTATTGATTAAAAATTAATATAGTATTATAATATACTATATAGAAATGGTATATCATATATACGACAAATTAGTATGTATTAATTGAAAGAAGGTGATTCTTATCCGGCTTAATGATAGACAATTGAAGATTATTGACATAGTAAAAGAAAATGAGCCGATAACAGGAGAAAAGATTGCTGATAAACTGAATGTTACACGAGCAACTCTTAGATCTGATTTGGTTGTTCTTACTATGACAGGAATATTAGATGCTAGACCCAAGGTTGGTTATTTTTACTTAGGAGAAGGAGATTTTTCTAATGAGAATAGCTCAATGAAAGAAACGAAGGTTTCTGAAGTAATGGGGGTTCCTCTTACTGCAAGACAAGAAGATTCAGTATATGATGTAATAGTAAACATATTTCTAGAAGATTCAGGAGGCGTTTTTATTACTGATGAGGAAGATCTTTTGTGTGGTGTTGTTTCTAGAAAAGACCTCTTGAAAGCTACTGTTGGTGGTAGCGATATAAATAAACTACCAATAGGTATGATAATGACAAGAGTTCCTAATATTGCTACTGTCTTGGAAGATGATTTAGTGAGCTTAGCGGCAAAAAAACTTGTAAAAAGGGAAGTAGACAGTGTACCAGTTGTAAGATATGTAAATGGCGATAAAAATAAAATGAAAATCGTTGGGAAAATATCGAAAACATCTATTACAAGACTTTTTGTGGAAATAACAGAGTAAAAGGTGCATCAGGAGGTAATATGAAAAAAAATTTTAAGATATTTATAGTATCCGACTCTTTAGGGGAAACTGCTAGATCTGTTGCAAGAGCAACGATATCACAGTTTCCAGAGATTGAGAGTTGGGATATTAAACGTTTTCCATATGTTAACAATGAGGATATACTGAGAGAAGTTCTTAAACAAGCAAAGGAATTTAATGCCTTAGTAATATATAGCATTGTAAGTGAAGAACTTGGAAGACTTGCTAGAGAAATTTGTGAAGAAGAAAATATAGAATATGTAGATCTTTTATCTGATATTATAGAAAAATTAAGTAGAAAATTTGATATGCAACCTCTTAGGGAAGCAGGGCTAATAAGAAGGATGGATAAATCATATTTTAATAGAGTTGAAGCGATAGAATTTGCCGTTAAGTATGATGATGGAAAAGATCCAAGAGGTCTATTAAAGGCTGATCTTGTTCTAGTAGGAATATCAAGGACTTCAAAAACACCATTAAGTATGTATTTAGCAAATAAGCATATAAAAGTTGCTAATGTACCACTGGTTCCAGAAGTTCCTATTCCAAAAGAACTTTCAAGTGTAGACCCGAAGAGGATTATAGGTCTAACAAATTCACCCGAAAAGCTAAATGTTATCAGAACAGAAAGACTGAAGGCAATGGGGCTTAATGGTGGGGCCAGCTATGCAAAGCTAGATAGAATATTAGACGAACTTGATTATTCTGAAAAAGTTATGAAAAATTTGAAGTGCCCTGTAATCAATGTGGCTAATAAAGCTATTGAAGAAACTGCAGGAATAATATTAGATATACTTAAAGAGAACGATATTGATATTTTGAAAGATTATGATTTATAGTATAGCTATAGGGGGGGATCCCCCCATAGAATTTGCCATTGTATTTTTAGTTTTTTAAATATATTTTCAGAATGAGTGCAAAAGTATTCTGAATAAATGAAAATTTTAGGAGGAAATTATGAGTACTAAATTTGTTTACAGTTTTAATGAAGGTAATAAGGATATGAGAAGCCTGTTAGGTGGAAAAGGTGCCAATCTTGCAGAAATGACAAATATTGGTTTGCCTGTTCCTCAGGGATTTACAATTACAACTGAAGCTTGTAATGATTATTATGAAAACGATTTAAAAATAAGAGAAGAAATTTTAAAGCAAATCGATGAAAAACTTGCTCAGTTGGAAGAAGAACAGGGGAAGAAATTAGGATGTGAGAAAAATCCTTTACTAGTTTCAGTAAGATCTGGAGCAGTTTTCTCAATGCCTGGTATGATGGATACTATACTTAATTTAGGTTTGAATGACACAAGTGTAAATGGTTTGATAGAATCAACAAAGAATGAAAGATTTTCTTATGACAGTTATAGAAGATTTATACAGATGTTTTCAGATGTTGCAATGGAAATACCTAAGTATAAATTTGAAAATGTTTTAGATAAATACAAAGAAAAAAATGGTTATAAGTATGATACTGAGTTGACTACTGAAGATTTAAAAAATATAGTAGAAGAATTTAAGTCTATATATAAGTCAGAAATAGGCGAAGATTTTCCACAAGATCCTAGAAAACAATTAATGTTATCTATAGAAGCTGTTTTTAGATCTTGGAATAACCCTAGAGCGATCGTTTACAGAAAATTAAACGATATAGACAATAATCTTGGTACTGCAGTAAATATACAGTCAATGGTATTTGGGAATATGGGTGAAGATAGCGGTACAGGAGTAGCATTTACAAGAAACCCTTCAACAGGAGAAAATAAACTATTCGGTGAATATTTAATAAATGCACAGGGGGAAGATGTTGTTGCAGGTATTAGAACTCCTCAGAGTATAGATACCCTTAAAAATGATATGCCAGAAATATACGATGAATTTGTAAAGGCAACACATACTCTTGAAGCTCACTACAGAGATATGCAAGATATAGAATTTACAATAGAAAAAGGAAAACTTTATATACTTCAGACTAGAAACGGAAAAAGAACTGCAAAGGCAGCTATAAATGTAGTTGTAGACTTAGTGAATGCTGGCATGATTTCAAAGGAAGAAGCAATATTAAGAATAGAACCAAATCAGCTTGATCAGCTTTTACATCCAACATTTGATTCAAAGTCATTAAAAACAGCAGAGCAAATAGCTAAGGGTCTTCCAGCATCACCAGGTGCTGCAGTTGGTAAAGTATACTTCCATGCTGATGATGTAGTAGAACATTATAAGAATGGAGAAAAGGTTTTACTTGTTAGACAAGAAACATCACCAGAAGATATAGAAGGAATGGTTAGCGCTGAAGGTATACTTACAGCAAGAGGTGGTATGACTTCTCATGCTGCAGTTGTTGCTAGAGGTATGGGAAAATGTTGTGTAGCAGGTTGTGGACAACTTAGAGTTGATGAAGCGGCAAGAGAGATAAGAGTTGGAGACAGAATAATTAAAGAAGGACAGTACTTATCAATAGACGGTTCTTCAGGTTGTGTATACATAGGTTCTGTTGAAATGACAAATGTAGAAGTTCATGGAAACTTCGCTATATTTATGGAATGGGTCGATGAAATTAGAGATATGATGGTAAGAACTAATGCAGATAACCCAAGAGATGCTAAAAAAGCAATAGAATTCGGTGCAGAAGGTATAGGTTTATGTAGAACTGAGCATATGTTCTTTGAAGAAGAAAGAATACCAGCAGTAAGAAA
>JAHHSS010000062.1 GCA_020025095.1 Peptostreptococcus sp. | reverse complement strand
GTATAAAGTTCGTATTTTATAGAATATTTAAATGTGTTGAATTATTAAATATATCGAAAAAACTAATAAGTAATCTATTATTTGTGGAAAATATATAAAATTTATATAAATTACTTTCGTATTAAAAGTAAATAGCGTATTGTTCGCAAAATGTATTTTAAAGGAGAATGTTAAGTTATGAAAATTGCTGTAGTTATGGGTTCAAAGTCAGATTTACCGAAATTAGAGAGTGGAATAGAGCTTATGAGAAGTTTTGGAGTAGAGGTAGTAGTAAGAATTTTATCTGCTCACAGAACTCCAGCAGCTTTAAATCAATTTTTAAGTGAAATAAAAGATGATACAGTAGCAATAATAGCAGCAGCTGGAAAAGCGGCACATCTTCCAGGTGTAATAGCAGCTCAGACTCTAATACCAGTTGTGGGACTTCCTATAAAGTCATCAACAATGGATGGTCTTGATTCACTTCTTTCAATGGTACAGATGCCGAGCGGAATGCCAGTTGCAACTGTAACTATAGATTCGGGAATTAATGCAGCTTTGATGGCTTTACAGATAGCGGCTATAAAAGATGATGAATTAAAATATAAACTTTCTGAGTACAGAAATGAAATGGCAAGAAATGTTTTAGCGGATGATGCTTCAATTCAGTAAAATTATTATAATAGACATAGACTAATAAAAGATAGAAAGTTTTAGGCGAGTAACTAAGGTTTTATTGTTTGTTTAAAGATATAAGAAAAGTATTTTAACTTAGGAGAATGGGAGATAGCGATGTTAACTTATAAGAATTCAGGTGTAAATATTGATGAGGGAAATAGAGCAGTAGATTTAATAAAAGGTAAGATAAAGGAAACGTATGATTCAAACGTTATTGGAGATCTGGGTAATTTTAGTGGTTCCTATTCAATAAAGGATTTTATGTGGATGGAAGATCCGGTTCTTTTGGCATCAACAGATGGTGTAGGGACAAAATTAAAAATAGCTCAAATGATGGATAAGCATAATACAGTAGGTATAGATTTAGTGGCAATGTGTGTAAATGACTTGATTTGCCAGGGTGCTAAACCTTTATTTTTCTTAGATTATATAGCACTTGGAAAGCTTGTTCCAGAACACATAGATAATATAGTATCAGGCATAACAGATGGTTGTAAAATGAGTTCTTGCTCACTTATAGGAGGAGAAACAGCTGAGATGCCAGGAATGTACGGAGAAGATGATTATGACCTTGCAGGATTTTCGATAGGTATAGCAGATAAGAAAAAAGTAATATCAGGAGAAAATGTAAAATCAGGAGACGTTTTAGTGGGAATTTCTTCAAGCGGTGTTCATAGCAATGGATTTTCCTTTATTAGAAAAATATTTTTAGATGAGTATAAATATGATTTATCAAAAGAAATTGAAGAGTTAGGAATGAGTTTGGGAGATGCGCTTCTTACTCCTACAAAGATATATGTTGATCTTGCCCTTGATGCAATAAAAAATAATAATATAAAGGCAATAGCTCATATAACAGGAGGAGGACTTATAGAAAATATTGTAAGGGTAATACCAAAGGGATTAGGTCTTGATATAGACAGCAGTTCATGGGATAAGCCAGCTATATTTAAGATGATAGAATCTTTTGATGCAATAGAAAAAAGAGAACTTCACAAAAGTTTTAATATGGGTATAGGTCTTGTAATGATAGTAGATAAGGAAAATGGAGAAAAACTTGTGGACTTTATAAATAATAGAAACAATAAAAATATTGATTTTGTAGAAGATAAATATAAAAAGCTTATGGAAGATAGAGCGTATATAATTGGTCAGGTAACTGATATTCATAATAGCGTAGAACTTATATAATAAAGAATATATTTTTTTCATAAATATTTGACATAAATCTAAATTATTTTTATGATAGAAATTGTTATGAAATTAAATAATAGGACCTAGTTTTACCTTTTTTATACAAAAATTTTAAGGTGGAGGAAAGCTAATGAAAAAAATAGCAGTTATGATATCAGGTGGTGGAACGGATTTACAATCAATAATAGATGCTGTAGAGGAAGGAAAAATAAATGGAAAAATAAGTTTGGTAATATCAAACAAAAAAGATGCCTATGGACTAGAAAGGGCTAGAAAGCATAATATATGTGCAATATTTGATAATGAGGAATCGTCAATCATTGATAGACTAAAAAAAGAAGAAATAGATCTTATTGTGCTAGCTGGATTTTTGAAAATATTAAGTCCAAATTTTATAAGAGCTTTTGAGAATAAGATAATAAATATACATCCATCTCTTATACCATCTTTTTGTGGTAAGGGCTACTATGGTTTAAAAGTTCATCAATCCGCAATAGATTACGGGGTCAAGGTAAGTGGAGCAACAGTACATTTTGTAGATGAAAATGCAGATACAGGAGCTATAATTTCACAAGAAATAGTAGAAGTATTTCCTGAAGATACAGCGGAAACTCTTCAAAAAAGAGTTCTTGAAGTAGAACATAGAATACTTCCAATGGTAGTTTCAAAATTCTGTGATGATAAGGTTAGAATAGAAGGCAGAAAAGTTTTAATAGATAATTAGTTTTTTCTGACTAATAATTCTAATATAAATAAGATATTAATAAAATGAGATATAAAAAGCTTTATGGAAAACTTTAGTTTTTAGATTTGAAAGGGGTTTATAATCAATGAAGAGAGCGTTGATAAGTGTAACTGATAAAACTGGTGTAGTAGAATTTGCAAAGAAACTTAATGAATTAGGATATGAAATTATTTCGACTGGAAATACATTTAAAAAACTTGATGAAAACGGAGTAAATGTAATTTCTATTGAAGATGTAACACATTTTCCCGAAATTTTAGATGGAAGAGTAAAGACACTTAATCCATATGTTCATGGAGGAATCCTTTTTAAAAGAGATTTGCAGTCTCATGTTGATACTGTTGAAAAACATAATATAGAATCAATTGATATGGTAGTTGTAAGCCTTTATGACTTTGAAGGGGCAATAAAAAATGGAAAATCTCATGAAGAGATAGTGGAAAATATAGATATTGGCGGGCCTTCAATGATAAGATCAGCATCTAAAAACTATAAGGATGTAACAGTAGTAGTAGACATAGCTGACTATGATATGATTATAAAGAAACTAGAAGAAGGTGGATTAAGCCTTGAAGATAGAAGAAAACTTGCTTATAAGGCATTTTCAATAACAGCAAGATACGATACTTTAATATCTTCATATTTTGCAGAAGTATTAGATGACAGATATCCTGAAATACTTAATCTTTCTTTTGAGAAAGATACTAAATTAAGATATGGTGAGAATGCACACCAGCAAGCTTTCCTATATTCTCAAGTAAATGCTAAAAATCCTATACTTAACTTTAAGCAACTTCATGGAAAAGAATTATCCTTTAACAACATTAATGATTTGTATGGATGTTTGGAATTTATGAGAGAATTTAAAGATTCTGAAGAAGTATGTGCAGTAGCCATAAAACATGCTAATGCTTGTGGTGTAGGTCTAGGTAAAAATTCTATTGAAGCATATACAAAGTGTTATGAGTCAGACAAGGTTTCAATATTTGGTGGAATAATAGGTATTACTTCAAAGGTAGATAAAGTTACAGCAGAGATGCTAAACAAAATTTTCTTCGAAATAATAGTAGCGTATGATTTTGATGAAGATGCTCTTGAAATATTAAAATCAAAGAAAAATCTTAGAATTTTAAAACTTGCAAAGATTGAAGATAGTAAGCAAAAATTTGATTTTAAATATCTAGATGGAAAACTTCTTTTACAGGATAGAGACCTAATAAAAGATGAAAAAGAAGAAGTAGTAACAAAGAAAGTCCCTACAAAGGAAGAATTAAAAGATATGGAATTTGGTATGAAGGTTGTTAAAAACTTAAAATCAAATGCTATAGCAATAGTAAAGGATGGTCAGACTTTAGCAATCGGATGCGGACAAACATCTAGAATATGGGCATTAAGTAACGCAATAGAAAATAATAAAGATGAAAAGAATTTTGAAGGTGCAGTTCTTGCATCAGATGCATTTTTTCCGTTTGATGATTGTGTAAGGCTTGCAGCAGAATATGGAATCAAGGCCATAGTCCAACCTGGAGGCTCAATAAGGGATGAAGATTCAATAAGAGCTTGTGATGAACTAGGTGTGTCGATGGTATTTACAGGTGTAAGACATTTTAAACATTAGAGTGAAATAATTTATATAAAGTTGCCTTGTAAAATAGGTATTAAAGAAAATTTATATAATATATAAAAATGAAATTTTTGAAATATATCTAAATTATATATTTGCAATAGGATAAGAAGTGGGGGATTAATATGAAAATTTTAGTAGTAGGTAGTGGTGGAAGAGAACACGCTATATGCTGGAAGTTAAGTCAGGAGAAAAATGTTGAAAAAATTTATTGTGCACCTGGAAATGCAGGGATAGCAGAAATAGCAGAGTGTATTGATATTCCTGTAACAGAACTGGATAGACTTGCTGATTTTGCAGAAGAAAATAAAGTAAATCTAACAGTTGTAGGTCCGGAAGTCCCTCTTGTAATGGGTATAACTGATGTTTTTAACAAGAGAGGCTTAAATGTATTTGGGCCAAATAAAGAGTGTTCACAGTTAGAAGGAAGTAAACTTTTTTCTAAGGAATTTATGGTAAGGCATAATATACCTACTGCAAAATATAAGGAATATACAGATTTAGAAAAAGCTAAGTCTGAAATAGATAGCTTTGGATATCCTGTAGTTGTAAAAGCTGATGGTCTTGCAGCTGGAAAAGGAGTAATTATAGCTAAAGATAAAAAAGAGGCTATAGAAGCTTTAGAAACTATAATGGAAGATAAAAAATTTGGAGATGCAGGTAGACTTGTAGTGGTTGAAGAATTTATTTCCGGAGTGGAAACATCTATACTTGCATTGGTAGATAAAAATACTATTGTAGCTATGGAAAGTGCAAAAGACCATAAAAAAATATTCGAGTTAGAAAAAGGTCCTAATACAGGTGGAATGGGAACATTCTCACCAAGTACAATATATACTGATGAGCTTTCTAAGAAGGTTTATGATGAGGTATTAATTAAATCTTTGGAAGGTTTTAAAAAGGATAATCTTGAATTTAGGGGTATCCTTTTTGTAGGACTGATGATTACAAATGATGGTGTGAAGGTATTGGAGTATAATTGTAGATTTGGTGATCCGGAGATTCAATCTATATTGATGAGATTAGAGAGTAATCTATCAGATATTATGATGGCTATAACAGAAGATAGACTTTCTGAAGTAGAAATAAAGTATTCAGATGAAGCAGCGGTATGTGTAATTCTTGCATCTGGTGGTTACCCTGAAAATTATGAAAAAAATAAAGAAATTACAGGTATAGAAAATTTAGATAAAGAAATAGTGCTATTCCATAGTGGAACTAAGTTGTCTGATGGTAAAATACTGACAAATGGCGGAAGGGTTTTAGGTGTTTGTGCTAGAGCTAAAGATGTAGAAAGTGCCGCCAATAAAGTTTATGAGAATATAGATAGAATAAAATTTGATAAAGTACACTATAGAAAGGATATAGGAAGAAAATATGAGCAATGTAAATAGAGTTTTTGTTGAAAAAAAAGAAGGCTTTGATTTAGAATCAGTTGCTATGAAAAAAGATATATTAGAGAGCCTTCATATAGATACAGGTAAGCTAAGAGTAATAAATAGATATGATATAGAGGGTATAAGTGAGAGTGCCTATAAAAAAGTTTCAGAAACAATATTATCAGAGCCAAACTTAGACAATGTTTACTATGAAGAAATTCCTAATCTGAAAAATGAAAGGGTATTTGCAATAGAATATCTTCCAGGTCAGTATGACCAAAGAGCAGACTGGGCATCTATGTGTGCCGAAGTAATAAATGAAGGAAATAGACCAAGGATAAATTCATCAAAACTTATAATAATAGAAAATGAAATATCGGATGAAGATTTTGTTAGAATAAAAAAATATCTTATAAATGCAGTAGACAGTAGAGAGGCTTCTCTTGAAAAGCCTGAAACGTTGGAAATAAAATATGAAATTCCTAAAACAGTAGAAATATTAAAAGCTTTTATAGAGCTTGATGAAAAAGGTCTTGATAAATTTTTGAAAAAGTATGAATTAGCAATGTCTATCGATGATTTAAAGCTAATACAGGAATACTTTAGAGATGATGAAAAAAGGGATCCAACAATTACAGAAATCAAAGTTTTAGACACATATTGGTCAGATCATTGTAGGCATACTACATTTATGACTAAGCTAGAAAATATTGAAATAGAAGAGGGTAGATTTACAGATATTATTAAGGAAACTTATGAAAAATATCTTGAAGATAGAAGATATTTAGATAGAAAAAAAGATATATGCCTAATGGATATAGCAACTCTAGCTATGAAAAAGTTAAAAAAAGATGGAAAGCTTAAAGATTTGGATGAAAGTGAAGAGATAAATGCTTGTAGCATTAATATAGATGTTGAAATTGATGGTAAAACTGAAGAGTATCTTTTAATGTTTAAGAATGAAACACATAATCATCCTACAGAGATAGAACCTTTTGGTGGAGCAGCTACTTGTCTAGGTGGTGCTATAAGAGATCCACTTTCAGGAAGAAGTTATGTATATCAAGCAATGAGAGTAACAGGTGCAGCAGATCCAAGAAAATCTCTTGAAGATACGATTCAGGGAAAATTAATGCAAAAGAAAATTACAACTGAAGCAGCCAACGGCTACAGTTCATATGGTAATCAGATAGGGCTTGCTACAGGTCAAGTAACAGAAGTTTATGATGAAAATTTTGTTGCAAAGAGAATGGAAGTAGGAGCTGTAATAGCTGCAACTCCAAAAGAAAATGTAGTTAGAAAAAGGCCAGAAAAAGGTGATGTAATAATACTTCTTGGTGGAAAGACTGGTAGAGATGGTTGTGGAGGTGCAACAGGTTCATCTAAGGAACATAGTGAAAAAAGCATATCTACTTGTTCTGCAGAAGTTCAAAAGGGAGATGCTCCAAATGAAAGAAAGATACAGAGATTTTTCAGAAACCCAGAAGCAGCTAAAATGATAAAAAGATGTAATGATTTTGGTGCAGGTGGTGTTTCAGTTGCAATAGGAGAAATAGCAGATAGTCTAGATATAAATTTGGACCTTATTCCAAAAAAATATGATGGTCTTGATGGAACTGAGCTCGCTATTTCAGAGTCTCAAGAAAGAATGGCAGTTGCAATAAATAAGGCAAATATGGAAAGATTTATAGAGCTAGCAAAAGAAGAAAATTTAGAAGCCACTCATGTTGCGACTGTTACAGATACAGGATATATGAGGATGTTTTGGAACGGAAAGGCAATAGTAGATATAAAAAGGGAATTTCTAGATACAAATGGATATCAGCAAAGAGCTAGTATTAAAGTGGAAGAAATAGATGAAGAGTCAAGGTATGAAGAACTTGTTGATAAAACGAAGTGTGTAAAGGATTTTGAAGAAAAATATATTCTAGCTATGCAAGATTTGAATGTATGTTCTCAGAGAGGTCTTGTAGAAAAATTTGATAATACTATTGGTGCAAGTACAGTAATAGCTCCATTGGGAGGAAAGTATCAAGCAACACCAGCAAATGGTATGGTGGCAAAGATACCACTATTAAAAGGAGAAACAAATACTTCTTCTATAATGACATTTGGATATAATCCAAAGATAGGAAAATGGTCACCATTTCATGGAGCTCTTAATGCAGTAGTAGAATCAATAGCAAAATTAGTAGCACTAGGTGGTGATTACTCAACTGCTAGACTAACATTCCAAGAATACTTTGAGAAATTAGGAGACGATGCTAGAAGATGGGCAAAGCCCTTCTCTGCACTTCTAGGAGCATATTATGCACAGTCAGTATTTGAAATTGCAGCCATAGGTGGAAAAGATAGTATGAGTGGAACTTTTAATGATATAGATGTACCACCTACATTGATATCTTTTGCAGTTAATACTATAGATGCAGGTGATGTAATATCTCAAGAGTTTAAAGAGAAAGGAAGTACAGTCGTTTTACTAGAGGCTCCAGAAAAAGATTATGCTTTTCCAGATTTAGAAATAATGAAAAATAATTTTAAAATACTTCATAAGGCGATACATGATGGAAAAATAAAATCAGCTTATGCTCTTGGTTATGGAGGTATAGGAGAGGCTGTTGCTAAAATGGCATTTGGTAATAAAATCGGTATGAGTTTTGATAAGAATGTTGCTGGTTTGTTTTTAGAAAGAGATGAATTATTTAAACAAAGCTATGGAAGCATAATAGTAGAAATCGATTCGAATGAATTGGATATACTTGATGGCTCAGACTATATAGTAATAGGGAATACAATAGATAAGCCTGTAATAGATGTATTTGGTGAAGAGATAGAACTAGATAAATTATATAAAGCTTCTCTTGAGCCTTTAAAAAATATATTTCCTATAAAAGCAAATAAGGATATAAAAGCTGAAATAGAAAGTATTAGTTATATAAGTAATAAAAAAACATCTAAGTCATCTATTAGCATAGCAAAACCTAGAGTATTTATACCAACTTTCCCTGGAACAAATTGTGAATATGATTCAGCTAGAGCTTTTGAAAGAGCAGGGGCAAAAGCAGAAGTTGCTGTATTTAAAAATATGAATTACGAGGATATAGAATCGTCAATTGACATGATGGTAGCTGGGATAAATAATAGTCAAATAATAATGATTCCAGGAGGATTTTCAGCAGGAGATGAGCCAGATGGTTCAGCTAAATTTATAGCAACAGTTTTTAGAAATCCTAAAATAGAAGAAGCAGTTATGAATCTTCTTAATAACAGAGATGGACTAATATTAGGGATTTGTAATGGATTCCAGGCTTTAATAAAATTGGGATTACTGCCATATGGAGAAATAAAAATGCCTTCAGCACAGATGCCAACACTTACATATAACGATATAGGACGTCATCAAGCGAAAATGATAAATACAAGGGTAGCCTCAAATAAATCCCCTTGGATGGCAGCTACAGAAGTTGGAGATATACATACGATAGCAATATCTCATGGCGAAGGTAAGTTTGTAGCAAGTGACGAAGTGATGAAAAAGCTAATAGAAAATGGTCAGCTAGCTACTCAATATGTAGACTTTGAAGGAAATGCTACATATAAGCCAGATTTTAATCCGAACGGCTCATATTATGCAGTAGAAGGAATAACTTCTCCAGATGGAAGAGTTTTTGGGAAAATGGGACATTCTGAAAGAATTGGAAAATTTGTGATTAAGAATATAGAAGGCGAAAAAAACCAAAAAATATTTGAATCTGGAGTAAAATATTTTAAGTAATTTAATATATTTTAGAAAATAGATGAAAAATATTTTAATTAAATTTTATATAGGACAAAAAGTCTATGGTGAGTTACACCATAGGCTTTTTTCTTCCCAAATATTATTAATTTTTTTGATTTATTTTGGTTCTTTGTCAACTGACGTTGATGAATAAAATCGTATAATTTTATG
>JAHHSS010000061.1 GCA_020025095.1 Peptostreptococcus sp. | reverse complement strand
AGAAAAAAGAGACATCAAATATAGATGCCTCTTCAAAAAAACTAATCTTATCTAGCAAATTATTTATTTTCAAAAATTTACTAATAATATTTTAGCCTATTAAATTTTTTATTACTTATTCAAGTTATAGAAAGACTTTAACTGCTCATATCTTGAATTTTCACCAATTACTTCTTCTATTCTTAATAACTGGTTGTACTTAGCTACTCTATCAGTTCTTGATGGAGCACCTGTCTTTATCTGACCTGCATTTACTGCAACTGCTATATCAGCTATTGTAGTATCTTCAGTTTCTCCAGATCTATGAGATATAACAGCTGTATAACCAGCTCTCTTAGCCATTTCTATAGCGTCTAGAGTTTCAGTTAATGTACCTATCTGGTTAACCTTTATTAGTATAGAATTAGCTACACCTCTTTCTATACCTCTTTCTAATCTTTCAGTATTTGTAACGAATAAATCATCTCCTACTAGCTGAACCTTCTTACCAAGTCTTTCAGTAAGCATCTTCCATCCGTCCCAATCTTCTTCATCAAGACCATCTTCTATTGTTATTATTGGGAACTCATTTACCCAAGCTTCAAATAAATCTATCATTTCTTCTGAAGAAAGAACCTTTCCTTCTCCCTTTAATTCGTACTTACCAGTTTCAGCATTGTACATTTCTGAAGAAGCAACGTCCATACCAAGCATAACGTCCTTACCTGGCTCTAGTCCAGCACCCTTTATAGCTTCTACTATAAGTTCTAGCGCTTCTCTGTTTGATCCTAAGTTTGGTGCAAAACCACCTTCATCACCTACACCACAAGCAAGTCCTCTTTCAGCAAGAACCTTCTTTAGTGAATGGAATACTTCTGCACCCATTCTTAATGCTTCAGCAAAGTTTGCAGCTCCTACAGGAAGAATCATAAATTCCTGAACGTCAACGTTATTATCAGCGTGTTCTCCACCATTTAATATATTCATCATTGGTACTGGTAATTGCTTAGCATTTACTCCACCTATATATTGGAATAAAGGTAAACCTATTTCATCTGCAGCCGCTCTAGCAACAGCTAGTGATACACCTAATATTGCATTAGCACCTAGCTTACCCTTATTAGGAGTTCCGTCTAGTTCGCACATTAATGCATCTATTCCTGGCTGATCAAAAGCATCTAAACCTTCTACATTTGGTGCTATTATTTCATTTACGTTTTCAACAGCGTTTAAAACACCCTTTCCAAGGTATCTAGCCTTATCTCCGTCTCTTAATTCAACTGCTTCAAACTGTCCTGTTGAAGCTCCTGATGGAACTATAGCTCTTCCCTGAGCTCCACTTTCAAGAACTACTTCTACCTCTACAGTAGGATTTCCTCTTGAGTCTAATACTTCTCTTGCATATACTAATTCAATAGCTGACATATTGTTTCTCCTCTCAAACTAAAACTTATTTGTTTTTAATATTCTCTAAAACACATACATTTCTAATTTCTTTAGATACAGCTTTTATCAAATGAATGATGGGTAAATTTGTAAAAGTTCTATTATTAAAATATCTATATCCAAAGATTAGACTGTATATATATTTATTCTAATTTATAAAATTTATTAATTAGTTAACCTTTTTATTATTACTTTATTAAACTGTGTCCTGTCATTTCTTCCGGTTTTTCCATTTTCATCATAGAAAGCACTGTTGGCGCTATATCTGATAATCTACCGTCACTTAGTAGCTCAGAATTTTTAAATTCATCTCCTACTACTATAAATGGTACAGGATTTGTTGAATGTGACGTTATTGGTCTCTTTGTTTCTTTATCTACCATAAGTTCAGCATTACCATGATCTGCAGTAATTATACCACTTCCACCAACGCTTAGAACTTTTTCAAATAATTTTCCTACACATTCATCAACTGTCTTTATTGCCTTTTCTGTTGCTTCCATAACTCCTGTATGTCCTACCATATCAGGATTTGCAAAATTCACGGCTATAAAGTCATATTTATCTTCATCAATTGCAGCTAAAACCTTGTCTAAAAGATCATATGCTGACATTTCAGGTTGAAGGTCATATGTTGCAACCTTTGGTGAAGGTATCAATATTCTATCTTCACCCTTATACGGTTCTTCCTTTCCTCCATTGAAAAAGAAAGTAACGTGAGCATATTTTTCTGTTTCAGCAGCTCTTAACTGTTCTTTTCCATTTTTTGAAAGGTATTCACCTAATGTATTAATAATATCTTCTGGCCCAAAAGCTACTGACACATCTTCCATTGTTGCATCGTATGTTGTCATACAAACAAATTTAGTGTCCACAAAATTTCTTTTGAAACCGTCAAACTTTTTATCTGTTATTGCTCTTGTTATTTCTCTTGCTCTGTCTGGTCTAAAGTTAAAAAATATCATAGAGTCATTTTCATTTACTTTTCCAACTGGCTTTTCATTTTCTAAAATTACTGTTGGAACTACAAACTCATCGTTTATGCCTTCAGCGTAAGAATCCTCAATGCACTTAACTGCAGATTCAGCTGTGTTACCTTCAGCATTGACTATTGCATTATAAGCCTTCTCAACTCTTTCCCATCTTTTATCTCTATCCATAGCATAGTATCTTCCTGAAACAGTAGCAAACTTTCCTGTTCCAATCTTATCCATATGTGCCTGAACTTTTTCTACATAAGATTTAGCACTTTGTGGATCTGTATCTCTACCGTCTGTGAATGCATGTACATAAACATTTTTTAAACCATTTTTCTTAGCCATATCTAAAAGAGCTATCAAATGATCTATATGTGAATGTACTCCACCATCAGACAAAAGACCTAATATATGAAGACTTTTATCCTTTGCATTTTCCATTGCAGATACAAGTTCTTTGTTAGTGAAAAAATCTCCATCTTCTATTGCTTTTGTTATTCTTGTTAAATCCTGGTATACTACTCTTCCTGCACCTATATTTGTATGCCCAACTTCAGAATTTCCCATCTGACCATTTGGAAGCCCTACATCTAATCCACTTGCATTTATTAATGTGTGTGGATATTTCTTACAAAGTGCATCAAGATTTGGAGTTCCCGCAAGTGCTATTGCATTTCCCTCAACATCTGGAGTATAACCAAAACCATCCATTATTGTTAAAACTACTGGTTTTTTCATTTTTATCTTTCCTTTACCTATTAAAATCTTATTATCAGATATGATTAATTAAAACTTTAATAATCCTAAGAAGTCCTCTGGCTTCAATGACGCACCACCAACTAGCGCACCATCTATATCTGACTGTCCCATTATCTCTGCGACATTTGCTGGCTTAACACTTCCACCATATTGTATTCTTACCTTATCAGCTAGGTCGCCAAACATTTCTCTTACTATTTTTCTTATTTCAACAATTACTTCGTTTGCTTGTTCAGCTGTAGCAGTTTTTCCAGTTCCTATAGCCCAAATTGGTTCATAAGCTATTACAACCTTTTCTAAATCTTCTGCCTTGACATCCTTAAGCCCCTTTACGATTTGACCCTTAACCTTTTCTATCGTATTTCCTGCTTCTCTTTCTTCAAGAGTTTCACCACAGCAAAGTATTGGATCAATACCTACTTCAATTGCCTTTAAAACCTTCTTGTTACAAGTTTCATCAGTTTCATTGAAGTATTCTCTTCTTTCTGAGTGTCCTATAATTACATAGTCCATTCCTAATTCTACAAGGTTACCTGAAGCTACTTCTCCTGTAAATGCACCTGAGTTTTCGAAATGCATATTCTGAGCACCTATTTTTATATTAGTTCCTCTTGTAGCTTCCTTTAAATCTTTTAGTAGTGTAAAAGGTGCACAGATTAATACTTCTGCATCGCCTTCTGTCTTACCCTTTACTCCATCTATAAATTCAAGACCTTCCTTTATAGTCTTATTCATTTTCCAGTTTCCTGCAATTATTGGCTTTCTCATAATCTAGTCTCCTTTTTCTTTCTCTCCGCTTATATCCCGAGAGTATATATTAATAAAATGATTTTTTATGGTATAAAGTTCATAAATGAACTTTATACCTTATATAAACATTTTGGGTATTACTTATTGTCTAATGCTGCTATACCTGGTAATTCTTTACCTTCAAGAAACTCTAGTGAAGCTCCACCACCTGTTGATATATGGCTCATCTTATCTCCAAATCCCATTTGGTTAACAGCTGCAGCAGAATCTCCACCACCTATTATTGTAGTAGCATCTGCTTCTGCCATAGCCTTAGCTATAGCCTTAGTTCCATTTGCAAAGTTTTCAAATTCAAACACTCCCATAGGTCCATTCCATACTATTGTCTTAGATGCCTTTACAGCCTCTGCGAACAATTCTCTTGTCTTTGGTCCTATATCAAGCCCCATATTTCCTGCTGGTATATCTCTACCTTCAGTAACATGTGGCTCAGCATTCTCTGCAAATTCACTAGCATAAACTATATCTATCGGTAATAACAGCTTAACGCCCTTTTCTTCAGCCTTAGCCATCATATCCTTTGCGTAATCTATCTTATCTTCTTCTACTAAAGAAGTTCCTATTTCATGACCCAATGCTTTAAGGAATGTATATCCCATTCCACCACCTATTATAAGTGTGTCTACCTTATCTAATAAATTATTTATAACACCAAGCTTACTGCTAACTTTAGCTCCACCTAATATAGCTAAAAATGGTCTTTCAGGATTTTCAACCGCTGAACCAAGGAAGTCTATTTCCTTCTGAATAAGATATCCACATACTCTTTCTTCTAGGAACTGTCCAGCTCCAACTGTTGAGCAGTGTGCTCTATGAGCTGTACCAAAAGCATCATTTACAAATACTTCTGCCAATGAAGCTAATTCCTTTGAGAAGTTTTCTTCATTCTTAGTTTCTTCTGCTCTATATCTTGTATTTTGAAGAAGAACAATATCTCCATCTTTCATTTCACTTACTGCTTTCTTAGCATTTTCTCCAACTACATTGTCATCTGCTGCAAACACAACTTCTTTGCCAAGCATCTCTGACAATCTTTTTGCTACTGGAGCTAAAGAAAGTTCAGGCTTTGCTTCTCCCTTTGGTTTTCCAAGATGTGAGCAAAGTATCACTTTCGCACCGTTGTCAACTAAGTATTTAATTGTTGGCATTGCTCCTACTAATCTATTTTCATCAGTTATTTCTCCGTCCTTTAGTGGAACATTGAAGTCACATCTTACTAAGCATTTTTTACCTTTTACATCGATATCTTCAATTGTTTTTTTGTTTAGCATTGTCATAATAATTCTCCTTTATTTTGTATTTTACCGATATTATTGATATTTCTATCGTTACATACATAATTATACCATATATAGTATTTTGTTGACATATTTTACTATTATTTAGCATTTCAAAAAGCATTATAGGTTAAAAAACTCTTTAAAATAGAAATTGTATATCATTTTAAGTAATATTATGTCTAAAACTTATAATTAAAGCTACTATATTTAAAAATATTTAAAAGATATTTTTTATTCCTGGCAATCTATGTCTAAAAAAAGTCCGGGGTAATAGAAATTCTACACCCTCGGACTAATTGTTCACTGGAGTCTACGAGGCTTTATCTATCATTAATAGCCTTCAAACCAGATTTATTTTTTATATCTATTAGTTTAAGTTTATTACTTAGCTAAGCTTCCTAATAATCCTAATGTTCTTATTAACTGAGATGTATAAGACATTTCATTGTCATACCAAGCAACAGTCTTAACTAACTGCTTTCCATTTACTTCCATAACCTTAGTTAATGTAGCATCAAATAATGAACCGTAGCTGATACCTACTATATCACTTGATACTAATGGTTCTTCAGTGTAACCAAATGATTCATTAGAAGCAGCCTTCATTTCAGCGTTTATTTCTTCTACTGAAGTGTTCTTATCAAGTACACAAACTAATTCAGTTATTGAACCTGTGCATACTGGAACTCTCTGAGCAGCACCATCAAGCTTACCAGCTAATTCTGGTATAACAAGACCTATAGCCTTTGCAGCACCTGTAGTATTTGGTACTATATTTTCTGCAGCAGCTCTTGCTCTTCTTAAATCACCCTTCTTATGAGGACCATCTAAAGTATTCTGATCATTTGTGTAAGCATGTATTGTAGTCATAAGACCTTCAACTATACCAAACTTATCATTTAATACCTTAACCATTGGAGCTAGACAGTTTGTAGTACAAGATGCACCAGAAACTACTGTTTCACTTCCGTCTATTATGTCAGAGTTTACATTGTATACTATTGTCTTAAGATCTCCTGTTGCTGGAGCAGATATAAGAACCTTCTTAGCACCTGCCTTTATATGAGCTTCTGCCTTTTCCTTTGAAGCAAATAAACCAGTACATTCAAGAACTATGTCTATATCTAATTCACCCCATGGAAGATTTTCAGGGTTTCTTTCAGAAACAACCTTTATTTCCTTACCGTTAACTACGAAAGCACCTTCTTCAACAGCTATTTCACCATCAAATCTACCCTGTGCTGTGTCATACTTGAATAAGTGAGCTAATGTATGAGCATCTGTTAAATCGTTTATTGCTACTACTTCAAACTTATCAGTCTGCTCCATCATCTTTCTTAATGCAAGTCTACCTATTCTACCAAAACCGTTAATTGCTACCTTTACCATAGTAATACCTCCAAAATGTTTTTTCTTTATTATTTAAATTAATTGTTAACCTATTCTATTAAGTATCTCTTTAGCACTTTCTTCATCTGTTATTAAAGTAAGATTTCTATTTAATTTATATAGCGCTAAAAAAGATTCTACCTTTTCTGTTCCTGCAAAGACTACTATCGCATCCTTTGCATTTTTGTACATTTCTATATCTATTCCCACTGTGTTAAGCTTCATGACTATTTCTCCATTTTTATCGAAATAATATCCAAAAGCTTCTCCTATGGCACCTTTGTCAGTAAGACTTTTTATATCATCTTCAGACATTCCTCGTCTTCTAGCCATCATATCAGCTCTACCTATACTGAATACCACTTTATCTGATACTCTAAGGTGCTGAAGAGTTCTTTTTATATCTGGAACTGACATCAGTGTTTCTCTTGCACTCCCATCTAATTCATCAGGAACATATAAAAACTCTACTCCTGCCCCCAAGTTCTTTGCAGCAAGCGCTGCTATGCTATTCGCTTGAATTTCTATTTCAGATCCAACACTTCCTCTCGTAGGCATAAATATTACATTTTTATATTCTTCTTCATTTTCCTTATCCTTAATGAGATTTTCAGCAAGTCTTCTCATTGTTGTACCACCCGCTATTGCAACTTTGTCATGAGCTTCAAGATTCTTTAAAATATACTCTGCTGCACATTTTGCAACTCCTTCTGCTATCATATCTTCTGTGCCATTTACATTTTTAGATATGACAACAAAATTGATTCCTAGTTTATCTTTTAATTTAACTTCTAAATCAGATATTCCCATTATCTCACCCATAACACCGTCTAACCTTTCAAGAATTTCCTTTCCTTCTTTTGTTATGGTCATTCCTGAAACAGCTATATTAATCAGATTATTTTCCTTTAGAAAATCTATCTCTGTTCTAGTTGTTCTTTCGCTAAGATCGAGAATATTTGATAGCATTCTTCTTCCAATAGGCTGACTTATAGAGATTTGTCTAAGTATAGCATATCTCTTTTCCATCAATTCAATAGCCTGTGGAATTATCTTCTTTTGAATTTCTATCAAGCTTTTCATTTATTCCCCTCTTTCTAGTACGGGCTTTATTGTGTCCCAGATATTTATTATCTGTCCCACATCTATAATTATATACTTGTGGGACAAAAAGTGCAATACCTTTTTTGCAAAAACTTATTTTTTATTTTCTATGCTATAAAATATTTCACTGACCACTTACACCCATTGTAATTTCAATATTTCATTTTCTTATTATTTTTGCATCTTTTAGGGGCGATTACTGTCCCTCTTAACATAATACACCTCTATTACAAAAATAGCAAGCATATTATATGCTTGCTATTTTTGTATATTATTTCTATATTTATTACAACTTTTTTCTCTTGGATGAACCTAAATATCCTAATTCCTCTCTATATTTAGCTACCGTTCTTCTCGCAATATCAATTCCATCTTTTTTTAATAAATCCTCTATTTTTTTATCGCTTAGAGGCTTTTGTTTATTTTCATTGTCTATAATAAATTTAATTTTCATTTTTATAGAATTTGATGAAACAACATCTCCATCTTCATTTTCATATGAAGTAGTAAAAAAATCTCTCAACTCATGCATTCCTTTTTCTGTTAGCATATATTTATCACTTACTCCTCTACTAATAGTAGATACGTGACAATTTAACTTTTCAGCTAAATCAATCATCATAAGTGGTTTTAAATCACCATCATTATCAAAATAATCTCTTTGAGCATCTATTATGCTATTTGCAATATTTACAACAGTAGTATTTCTTTCAGACACATCATGTATTAATCTTTGTGCTGAATTTAACCTATCCTTTATATATTTTTTTGTTTCTTTATCTTCTGTTGATAGAAGAAGATTTTTGTAGTATGAATTTATCCCAAGTTGCATCTTCTTCTCATTGTATACTTTTGCTACTGATTTACCATCTACTTTATCTACATACACATCTGGATAAGCATAAACTGTAGTTTCTTCAATATCCATATCAGCTGGTTTAGGCTCTAAGCTCTTTATAAATTCTATAAATTCTATTACCTCTTCTTTAGTTAGATGATACTTTGTTGCTAGTTGTTGTACACTTAAATTAGCAATTAGGTTAATGTCACAATTAATCATATCTTCAAGTTTTTTATTGCTTATTCCATTGTGCTTTAGCTGTAGAATAATACATTCTTGAAGATTTCTAGCTCCTATTCCTGCTGGTTCCAAACTTTGTAATATGTCTATACACTCCTCAAGAAAATACTTAGAAATACCAAATTTTCTTATAACAATAGATTCATCTTCTCTCAAATATCCATCTTTATCTAAACTATCTATTAGGTATCTACATATTTTTTTCTTCATCTTAGATATGTCCATTATATTTATCTGTGCATATAGACTATCATATATACTATCTACACTAGGAGTTAAGTTTTCGAAATTAAATTCCTGGTCATCGTTGTACTCTATATTATTTTTATCAAAATTAATAGTTCTTCTCTCATCTAGGAAATACTTTTCCCAATCTACCTCATTTTTATCTATATTAACTTCTAACAGCGGATTAGATTCCGATTCTAATTCAATAGCTTCTTCAAGTTCTTGACGCCCCATATTCAGTACTTTCAGAGATTGAACAATCTTATTCGATATACTTAGTTTTTGAGTTTGTTTTTGTCCAATTCTATTACTTAAAGCCATTTTCACACCTCCTGCCTATAGATAAAAGTAATCACTATACTGTAATACTATTGTAAAAACTGAAAATATACTCTCACTTACATTCTGTATTATATCATATGTTGCTTATTTTTATAATATATTTTCATTTTTATATAATTTATTTTTCTTATGATTATATATATTAAAAGCCTTTATTTTATTTTTATTA
>JAHHSS010000060.1 GCA_020025095.1 Peptostreptococcus sp. | reverse complement strand
TTAACTTTTAATGTTTTGCTTGAAATTTTTTTATCTACTTCTTTATAAAATTTCCTCTTAAACTCTCAAAAATAATATTCTCTAAATTTGAAAAATCTCTTATTCCTAAGCTTTATGATAATTTTCATATGATAAATTAAAAATAGATAAGCATTTATTGACTTGTTATAGTAATTGAGCTTTTGTAAAAATAAAAAAGTGTATGAACACATACACTTTTTTCATCAATACTATTTGATAAAGAAGCTTTATTCTTTTGAGTTTATCTCTTTAAAAGCTTTTTCTAACTTTTTTTTAGATCTTTGCATAGCATTGTCAACTGCCTTTTCATTTTTTCCAAGCTTTAATGCAATATCTGTATATTTTTTTCCACTAATATACATTCTAAAGACATTCTCTTCCAAAGGCGTTAAAAGCTCAGTTATTTTCTGCTCAAGAATTTTATGACTCTCTTTGCTAATTATGAGATTTTCTGGATTCCCTTCCTCACTTTTACTTATAATATCAAAAAGTGTCCTTTCTGAATCTTCTTCCCCGTCGTAAACAGGCCTATTCAAAGAAACATAAGAATTTAAAGGAATGTGCTTCTTTCTAGTCGATGTTTTGACAGCAGTTATCATCTGTCTTGTAATGCACATACTAGCAAAATAATAAAAATCACTTTTACTATCTTTTTTATAATCTTTAATTGCCTTATAAAGACCTATCATTCCTTCTTGCACAATATCATCTTTGTCAGAACCTTTCATATAATATGCCTTTGACTTTAAATAAACCATTGGTCTATACTTATCTATAATATGATTAATAGCTGCTATATCTCCTTTTTGAGCCTTCATTACATACATATAATCTTCTTCTGGATTATAAAGCTTGTTCTCTTTTTCGTCTTCATTTTCTTCAATTTTATCTTCATATAAATCGAATAATTTTTTTTCTAAAAAGTTTTTTTTACCAGCATTATTCATGAAACACTCCTAATTATCAACCATTTTTGTAAATTGGGCTTCATAAAAATTCCTTACGTAAGCTCTTTTAGCATCGCTAACTCAGTTTTTTATTTAACACATAATTATTTATCTTTTCTTCTTCTAATTTCCTCAAGTTTTCTCAATACATCGCTATCTATTTTGTTTTCTAATCTATTCATAGTATTATATCTTTGCTTATTTTTATTATTTTTCCTAATATTTTTCTTCTGTCTATTAAGATCTTCTATCAATTCTCTTGCAGGTATTCTAGAGCAACCTTTACCTATGACAATCTGCTGTTCTGCATAATCACTTGTAACAACCGCTACTTCATCATACTTTGAAAGAGAAGAAATAAATTTTTCTATATAGCTATCTGCGGTCTGATTTTCCTTTGTAAATACTACTGTCACACCATGATAATTTTCTATATTTTCACTTTGCCCCTTTACCTTATATGCATCAAAAACTATATAGGCTTCATATCCTTTCATTTTGGAATATTCTTGAATATAATCTATTAATGTATTTCTAGCTATTTCAAGGTCTTTAACCGTTAATTCTTTCAATCCATCCCAGGCATTTATTACATTATAACCATCTACTATCAAAAACTTTCTAGGAATATAGTCGCTACTACTTCTTACCATTTCTCTGTCTAAATACTTCGTATAATAGTATTCCACCCGCTACAGATGCATTTAGGGAAGTTACATTTCCTGACATCGGCATACTTACAGTGAAATCACAATTTTGTTTTACCAGCCTAGATATACCAGATCCCTCGCTTCCTACTACAAGAGCCAAAGCCCCTGAAAGATCCTGTTGATAGAAAGTTTGCCCATCCATATCTACAGCGGCTATCCAAAGCCCATTTTCCTTTAAAATTTTGATAGTATTTGCTATATTTGTTACCTTGCATACAGGAACATACTCAACTGCACCAGCAGATGCCTTTGCAACAACTGGAGTTATATGAGCACTTCTTCTTTTAGGTATTATTACTGCATGAGCTCCTACTGCATCCGCCGTTCTGATTATCGATCCTAAATTATGTGGATCTGTAACTCCATCTAAAATTATGAAAAATGGTTCTTCATCTTTTTTCTTGGGTATTTCAAGTACTTCATCAAGCTCATAATACTTATACTCACCTATTATTGCTATTACACCTTGATGTGCGTGACTTTCTGACATTTCATCAAGTTTGTGTCTGTCAACTTGTTGTACTATTACATTATTTTCTCTTGCCATTGCAACTATTTTCTTTATAGAACCCTCTCTAGCAGCTTTATTGACCATTATTTTGTCTATTTCCCTATTGTTTTTTAAAGCTTCTATTACAGGATTTCTTCCTTCTATTATTGCCAAAAAGTTCACCACCTATTCACTTTCTATTATTTCTATACTTTTTTTTACTATATACTCCAAACGCTCATCTTCGTCTTTAAGATATAAAAAACCTATTAAAGCTTCAAAACCTGTTGCATGTCTATAGTCAATTACGCTTGCATTTTTGGCACTCGTATTTTTTTTATGATTTCTTCCTCTCTTAAAAACTCTCATTTCTTCTTCTGTTAGAATTTCCTCTAAAGATTTAATTGCTTTCGATTGAGCTTTAGCATTTACATATTTTATAGCCTGTTTATGAAGATCATTTATTTTTAGAAAAATATTCTTCCTTATTAAATATTCTCTTATAAAAGATTCATAAACTGTATCTCCTAAATAAGCAAGAGTAAGCGGAGATATTCTCTCCAGCTCACTTCTTGTAATATTAGCATACTTTATTATATTCTCTTCCATTTTACTCCCTGTCTTGTATCTTCTATTGCTATTCCCATAGCTGTTAGTTCATCTCTTATCTTGTCTGCCAAAACGAAGTCTTTGTTCTTTTTAGCCTCAGCTCTTTTGGCTATCATTTCTTCAACTTTGTTTGCAAGCTCATCGTCAACTTCATTGCTTCCCTGAGCTATATTAAGAACACCTGTAAGCTCATTAAACATATCTATACATTTTCCTACAAACTCCTTAGATGAATTTTCATTTATATTTGTATTCATAAACTTGGCTAATTCAAATATTGCACTTATAGCATCTGCTGTATTTAAGTCATCATTCATAGCTTCTATAAATTTATCTCTATAAGTTTCCACTTGAACTAGCATATCTTTTTCGTCTGCCTTTGCTTTTTCTTCTATTAGATTTGATAGGGTATACTCTGCTCTTTCTTTAGCTGTAATAAGTCTATCAAGTCCTGATTTTGCCTGTTCAAGTATTGTATCACTAAAGTTTACAGGATTTCTATAATGAGTTGATAGAAGGAAGAATCTAACTAAGCCAAGATCATACTTTTCAGAGATTTCTCTTACTGTAAAGAAATTTCCTAAAGACTTACTCATTTTTTCTCCATCAACATTTATATATCCATTATGCATCCAATATCTTGCAAAAGTTGCATCATTACAACATTCACTTTGAGCTATCTCATTTTCATGATGTGGGAACTGAAGATCCTGTCCTCCAGCATGAATATCTATTGTATTACCAAGATATCTTCTTGACATTACTGAGCATTCAATATGCCAACCTGGTCTACCTTCTCCCCATGGACTTTGCCATCCTGGTTCTCCTTCTTTCTTAGCTTTCCACAATACAAAGTCAAGAGGATCTTCTTTCTTTTCATCTATATCTATTCTTGCTCCAAGCTCTAACTCCTCAATATTCTGATGAGAAAGCTTTCCATATTCATCAAACTTTCTTGTTCTAAAAAGTACGTCTCCATTAGATTCATATGCATATCCTTTTTCAATCAAGTCTGATATAAACTCAATAATATTTGTTATATTATCTGTAACCTGAGGATGAACTGTTGCTCTTTTTATTCCTAGTCCATCACAATCTATAAAATATTCTTTTATATACTTACTTGCCACTTCTTCAGGTGTAATTCCTTCTTCATGACTTCTTTTAATTATCTTGTCATCAACATCTGTAAAATTCTGTATATAAGTTACCTCATATCCTCTATATTCAAAATATCTTCTCAAAGTATCAAACACTGTAAATGGTCTTGCATTACCTAAATGTATATAGTTGTACACTGTAGGTCCACAAACATACATCTTTACTTTTCCCTCTTCTAATGGTATAAATTCTTCTTTTTTTCTTGTCATTGTATTGTATATTTTCATAGACAATTCCTCCAATTCGAATTCTTAATTTGTATAGATATTTCTTTTGCTTTTTTATTTACTATCTTACTTTATTATGTATATCAAACATAATCATCATAAAACTACCTAAAGTTATTGTTTTTATCGTAAATGACTTTTTAAAAATTTTCAGCTCTTGCTACTTCTTTATTATAGCTATACTAAGCTCTTTTTTAGTCCTAATTTTAAAAACAATTGTTTTTAATTATTTTTTTTCTGTGACTCTTTCATTATTAAAAGCTCAGTTGCAGACATACTATTCATTCCGCCACCAACTTGTGTTATATTCTTTATCTTCTTACTTTTTAAAACTTCTTTTTGAAGTTCTGATAGTCTTCCACTACTAAGAATTATAGGAGATTTTACATTAGCCGCATATGCTCCTACGGCAAGACCATCTATTAGCATATCCTGATTTTTACTTCCGTCTTTAACTACAAAAGCATATTCAAGCTCATCATTAGGATAAAACTTTTCAATAATCCTTGCATTTGTATCATTTCTGTTACTTCCGCTTAACCTAGTAACATTCTTAAAATCTTTTTCAACTGATTTTGGAACTGACTTATCGCCACCTATTATATAGCTATCCTTTAAGCTATATAAATTCATCAATCCATCTGGAGTATCTACAAATCCTTTTTCATCACTTAATAAGATAGGTATTGTCTTTTCTCCGGCAACAGATGAAAAACTTATTGCATCTGCAAGTCCTTTTTTTCCATTGGCTATTGCAACTGCTTCTATATCCTTTTTTTCATCCATGATATTTTTTGCTATTTTTTTACTAGTATCATATCTGCTTGACCCAGCAATTCTTTCAACGCTTAATCCTTGAGCCTTTAGTTGCTTTTCTACATTATCTGATATAGAGTTCTTTCCACCTATTATAGTAATATTTTTTGCACCTAAGGATTTTATTTTGTCCATTACTATTTTATCAACACTATCTTTTTTTGTAAGCAATATAGGAGCTGATTTTAGTTTTGCAAGCGGTGTTGCAGTAAGAGCATCTGCTATGGCAGAACCATTTACAAGAAATACATTATTTGAAGTATTCCACCCTCTCGATGCAATCCTAACAGATGTGTCAAATCTATCTGAGCCTGTAATTTCATCCCCACCTTCTAAATGTTTTGTTATACCTTTTATAACTACATTTCCTGGAGAGAATTGGCTCATACTATTCAAATCCTCAAACTTACCATTTTTTAATAAATATGTTTCACCTTTATTTCCCTTAGAAACAAACATCTTAAACTTTGAAACATTCTTTTCAAGACCTATACTTGCCTTTTTCCCATTATTTCTATCATCAATCCTAACCATCAAAGCCCCGTAACCTGTTGGAAGAGGAAAATCAGAAATATCTACTGTTACATATCCTGAAAATGGGACTTTACCAGACTTTAAACTCATCTTATTAGAATAGTTCAATTTTCCATTTTCTTCAGGTAGAAAATAAAGTTCATAATTTGCTCCACCACTATCCGTAGCAAACATCACACCTTGGAGAGCTTCATTTTTTCCAAAATTAAATCTGTTTGCAGCAGATACCACCTTATCTTTTAACATTGACGACAGTGAATATTCATGTTGGTACATTTTTTGACCTTTATTTTTTTGGACCCTAGCTATTGAATAATTATCTGTAAATGAAAGTATAGTCTTATCTTCATATGATATCCAAAGATAACCACCTTCAGAATTATACTTTCCCCAACTATTTTTGACTAACCATGCTCCATTATTCTGAGGTTTACCACCACTTCCATTAAAATTATCTTTTGAATAGTTATCGTCCCATCCAACTATCGCTATTGCGTGATTTTGTCCAAGATTTTCATTACAAAAAAACGAATTTTCATCACTACTTACATACTGTGGACTATTATAATAACCTGATGTTACTGCTCCATATTGTACAATAGCATTCTTTACAGAATCTCTATCTCTAGCAACATTTACAACATCTAAAACTTGAATATCTGCCAATGGAGCTGAATCGTAATTTGCAGGTTTTTTAGCGCCTTCTAGCCTTGTTTGTTTTCCATTGTATGGGATATCCTTTTCGTATTTTGGTCCAAGCCAAGAAGTAAAATAACCTACTGAAGTTTCATTTGTAGATCCTTCTTCATCTCCTATATTCCAGTCATATACTCCATCTTTTCCCCACCATCTCATATGTTCCTCGGAAAATTGATAATTTCCATATCCATTTCTTTTTAAAAAACTCTCTAAAGCAGCATTTCCTGTGAATGTCCAACAGATACCTAGTTTTTCTTGATCTTTTACATCTGTCATATAACCAAGACTTCTTGGATCATATTTCGATAGCTTTGCATTTGCTTTATTTCTTTTATTATTTTCGCTGTAAAATTCTGTACCTCTAAAATCAAAAGAGGCTATTTTAGCGTTCTCATCTTGTTTTTTATTAATATCTTCATTTGATACAGTAACACCATCATCAGAACTATCACTGTTTTGATCAGTTTCATTTGTAACTACATCTGACTCGATACTTTCATAGCTGTAAACATCGTTTATATTTCTCTCGTCAGCATACGAATACATAGGAAAAATTCCTGTAGACAATAATACTGCAACTAATGCTGTATATATTATTTTTTTCTTTATATGTTTCTTTTTATATATCATTAATACACCTCTTAAGTAATACATGCGTTTCTTTACTGAAACAATATTTGTAGCAAGAAAATCTCTCTATCTAACTCAGCTACAAAATAACTCTATAGAAAAAATCTTCTACAAAAATTTACAAAATTCCACACATACATAATACCATTAAACACAGATATATTCAACTTTACATTGATTTGTGAGTTTAAAACACTAAGCAATTATGTAAAAAATCTTGGACATAAATTGTCTAAACAATATTGTCCAAGATTTTTTACATAATTTACATGACATATTAGCATATTCATAAAAATTTAAATTTTATTTTATTTTCAGCTATTGAATATATACATATTCATCTGTAGGCTTTCTTGCTTTTTCAATTTTTATATCATAAGCCATTGGTAACTTCTCATAATTATATGTATATTTCTTATTTTCTTTTATCTTGGCTGTTACCCAATACCATTCCCCTTTTCTTAAACTTTCATACCCTTTTCCATTATATATAAAACCACATGGTTGTAAATCCGCCATACAGCATACCATTCCAAGTCTTCCAAGAACAACATATTGGTTTCCATTTTCAGGCTTGAATACCGTAGCTAAAAATCTGAACCTCTCACCTTCAAAATCATTCCATTTATATGTCATATCATAATACCACTTAAGATATTTTTTATCGTCAATTTCTACATAATCTACCCCCAAACTTCTTCTATATTTGTTCTTATCTCCGTCGCTATCAAAAGATTCAATATCTAAAGAACTTGAAGGTTTATCTTTTGAAATTATTGATTTTGAATCCGATACTCCATTTGCAGTCGAGTCATAATACTTTTCCATATTATTTAATTCTGAATTTTTTACAGAAACTACCATACATAAAAGAAGGGGTATCATCATAAGAAAATACTTTGAAAATATATTCATATGTCTTGCCTTAAAAATACTAAAGGAAGAAAATATCGCTATTATAATTAGAAGAATTGCCGAAATCCACAAAAAAATATTGAATTTAGGATGTACAAGAAAATTTATTTTTCTTGTTACAAGCCCAGTAATAATAGATAATGATATAAAAATCTCTATCACTATCTGTATCAAAATTTCAAAGTTTATCTTACTAAACAATTCCTACACCTCCTCCCATTATAGAAAAGACTAGAAATGCAATATATACAAGACTTGCTATAAGTCCCACTATAAACTTCTTCTTAAATGTTCCCAACATCACAAATACATTAGTAATATCCAAAATAGGACCCATAACTACAAAGGCTAATATAGCATTAATAGGCATTATATTATAAAAGGATCTTGCTATAAAAGCATTTGAAGTTGAACATATAGAAATAAAAAACGAGCATAAAAGCATCATAGCAACCGCTATAAAATTAATCTTATTCATAGCAAAAAAGACTGATTTAGGAAGAGTTACCTGTATAAGAGATGATATCATAGCTCCAAATATTATATATGGTCCTATTTTAAACAACTCTTGTTTGCAGTGCATAAGCACAGCTTCTAGATATCTCATTTTTCCTTTCGTCTTTAAGTTGTCCATATTAATTTCACCAAATCTATACTTATCTATATGCTCTTTAATAACCTTGCTTTTATCTATTTTTTCATCTTTTTTTGACTTAAAAATTTCTGAAATATATAATATCAATCCCATAATAAAAGCAATCAATATACCATAAGCAATCCTATATATTACCATTTTAGGCATATTAGGAAAAGCATAATAAGTTGATAATATCACTATTGGGTTAACCGCTGGCGATGCCAATAAAAAGGTAATCGTAACTGGAACAGAATATCCTTTTTTTACTATAGAGCTAGCAATTGGAACCATTGCGCAATCGCATACTGGGAAAAATGCGCCTGCAAATAAGGCGAGAAATAAAGACTTTAAACTAGTTTTCTCAAATAATTTTAAAAAGCTAGTTTTTGGCATAAATATTTGAATAATCCCCGATATAAGAGCTCCCAAAAGAATAAAAGGTAAAATTTGAATTAATAAGCTTAAAAATATCCATATGCCACGTTCCAACTTATCAAGATAAAAATCTGGGTATAAAATTTTTACTCCTAAAATCAGTAAATAAAAAACTCCAACAAACAAGGATAATTTTACTATCTCAAAATCTGATTTTGTAACTTTAGTGTCTATAAAATCAAATTTTTCACTTTTAAATAACTCTTCTTCAACATAAATAGAAGATGCACTATTTATATGTGCTATAAGTTCGCATTTCAAAAGAAGTTTTTTTTCAAAGTTTGATTCTCTTGAATTAGCTTTTGTAAATACTAAAATATCACAATTAGAAATTTTATCAATCATAATGCCTTCCATATTTTGTAAGTATAAATCAAAAGTTTGAAAATCAACTATAGCAAATAAATTTCTTATATTAAAGCCTTTCGGATAAGAAATTCCTACAAGCTGAGATATATCCCATACACCATTATATTCAATTATTACATACTCCGCTTTGCTCTTTTCAATAATTTTATTTATATTTTTTTTGTTGAAATCTTCTTTATTCTCAATCCTTTCAACCAAAACCTCGCAGTTATTAAAATCATCATATTTTTCGATTCCATTTTCACAACTTATTATTAGTATTTTATCAAAAACCCTAGAAACTTCATTTTTTATATATTTATTTATAAAAGAAGTTTTGCCACTTTGAAAAAATCCAGAAACAACATCTATATAGCGCCCCATAATACTCTCCATTCT
>JAHHSS010000006.1 GCA_020025095.1 Peptostreptococcus sp. | reverse complement strand
TTAATCTCGCTATTATTATACAACATTAGAATACTATTTTGTATATTTTTATTTATCTTTTAACATTTGTTTTTTTATTATTGAAATTATTATTAAAAATCTTTATTATTTTTTTAAAACTATAAAGTGCATATTTAAAAAAGCTACATACTATACAAATTTATTTTTGATTAAATACATTATATTTATAATTATACTCTTTTATTAATAATTTACTCTAAACTTTCAAAATGCCTCTTATTAGTAATGACTTTGAAATCATATATAACTATAATATAATATATATTAAATAATATACTAGACTCATTAGTAATAAAGAAATTCCTGTTGAGGCATAAAGCATCCTATTAGCTCTAAGTATATCATCTGGCTCTAATTCTCTTTTTTTATCTCCTATTGTTGGTTTATAAACACTTTCTCCAAAATATATATTAGTGCCTCCTAATTGAACTCCCAAAGCACCTGCTACTGAAGCCTCTGAATAGCCGCAATTTGGACTTTTATGATTTTTTCTATCCCTTATACCTATTTTAAAAGAAGACTTGTAATCATAACCAACTATAAATGCCGCCAAAGTGAATAAAATTAACGATAATCTGGCAGGAATAAAATTAAAGGCATCATCTAATCTAGCCGAAACCATACCTATATCCTTATACTTCTCATTTTTATATCCTATCATCGAATCCATTGTATTTACTGCCTTATAAATCATAGCTAGTACAGGACCTCCAATAAAAGCATAAAACATAGGTGCAATAGTACCATCTACCGTATTTTCAGCTACTGTTTCTACTGTTGCTCGAATAATCTCTTCTCGATTTAATTGTGATGTATCTCTACCTACAATATATGAAAGTTGTTTTCTAGATATTTCTATACTATCATTTTTTAATGAAAAATAAACTTTTTTTGCTTCTTTTGCCAAGCACTTAGTAGAAAAGCTTGTACACACTAAAATAGAAGCAAATATAAGATGAAAAATAGGATTAAAATTAGATAATTTAATCAAAATAGTTGTTATAGAAAAAACCACAAAAATTATCAATATCCATATTATTAATCCACCTATTTTCTTATTTATTTTACTTTTTCTTATTGTTTTTTCAATAAGTGAAATTAATTTTCCTATATATATTACTGGATGGGGAAACCAATATGGGTCCCCTACCAATAAATCCAAAAAATAAGCTATAACACATGTAATTAAATTCATTTTCTTACCTAATTCTTTTTTATATTGCTTAAAAGATAACAAACTATACTTAAGTTATTGTAAAAATGTATATGAAGATATGTTGCAAAAGTATTTTTGCTGTAATATCCTCCATTCCATTCATCAACTACTTCACCTGCTACTATTTTTTGCATTGTAAAAGCAGTTTCAACATCTGAATAAAACTCGGAACTGTGGAATTCATGCCCACATATTTCTTGTCCTTTATATGCAATTAAATTATCTTCTTTAGCAGTTGCAATACAATAACCTAACCTTCTTATTCCTTTTTTCATTTTACTGTATCCAGAAATAGCACCTACCATACTATACCTATTTCCGTTCAAATCTTCTAAGCTATCTCCTAGATACATCAAACCTCCACATTCAGCATATATAGGCATATTATTTTCATATGCTTTTTTTATTGACTCCCTCATACTTTTATTTGCTTCTAATTCTTTAGCAAATATTTATGGAAAACCACCACCTATGTATATTAAATCTGCCTCTGGAAGCTCCTTATCTGATATTGGTGAAAAAGTTTTTATTGTAACACCTATATCTTTTAGCAAATCTATATTATCCGGATAATAAAAGTTAAATGCTTTATCATAAGCCATTGCTATTGTTTTACCTTCAGCTAGAGCCCTAACTTCGGGGTCTTCTGAAAACATATTCAACTCAAACGAAGATGTTATTTTTTCACTTTCTGCAAGTTCAAAAACTCTATTTATGTCTATGTACTTTTCCATACTTTCAGCAATTTTTTCAATTTTATATTCTAAATCTTCTACCTCATCACTTGGTAACAGCCCCAAATGCCTTGAACTCATTTTTATGCTGTCATTTGTTGGTAAATGTCCTAATACTTCTATTCCACAATATTTTTCTATTGATTCTTTTACGATTTTATAGTGTCTCTCACTATTTATATTATTTGCAATTACACCTACTATATCTATATCTTTATCTATATTTTTGTATCCAAAAACTAAAGCTGCTGCAGATGCCCCCATTCCCTTTGCATCTATAACTAATATTACTGGAGCTTTTAACAGTTTTGATATTTTTGCTGTTGAATGCATGCCTATATCTGAACCTAGTCCATCATACAAACCCATTACACCTTCAACAACAGAAATATCTTTTCCTTCTGATGAATTTTTAAAAACATACTTAATTTGTTCATCATCTAACATATACGAATCTAGATTTCTTGAATATTCTCCTGTAACGTATTTATGATACATAGGATCTATATAGTCTGGTCCAACTTTAAAAGGTTGCACTTTTTTCCCAATATTCTTCAATGCTTTCATAAGACCTAAACTTATTGTGGTCTTCCCCACTCCACTAGATGTACCAGCAATTACTATTTTTTTCATACAATATCTTCCTTTTCTATCAAATTTCTATATTCTATTTCATGACCATACCCTTTACTTTCAAATTAATTTAAAAATATTTTCTATTAATATACTAAACTATTATTTTTGTTGAAATATTATTTTATAAAGGCTTTTAATATCTATATTTTCCCTTATAATATTTGCTAATTTGTCGTATTCCTCTATTTTTAATTCTTCAAGACTCTTATTTTCAACTTCTATTTTACTTATATTTTTCATTTTTCTTATATTATTTATAATTCCACTTGTAAATTTTATATTATCAAAAAAACCATGACAATAAGTGCCTAAAATATGGCCATCTACTATTTTATACTGCAACTTCTCTTTATTACTTATAGCTATATTATCTTTATTTTTTTTGATATCAATAGCTTCTAATTGTCTATTTCTTTCTTTAGTTTTATTTTGATAAAATAAAATCTCTTTTTTATCATCTAAATTATCATTTATTTTTTCTCCCTTTTCTATAGACTGACCTAAATGAAGTTCATATCCCTCTATAATATTACCTTGTAAATTTTCAAAGTAGCCTTCTTCTTTCCCAAACTCACCTTCTACTTGAACTGTTTTCTTTACTGATGAAAAAACTGTGTTCATTTTAATAAATCCAAAACCTTCTTCAATTCCTTTATTTCCGTCATAGCCTGATTTATCATAAATCTTCTCACCTAAAATTTGATAGCCACCACATATGCCTATTAAAAGTCTTTTTTCTAATGCATATTTTTTTATCTCTTGATAAAGACCAGAATCTCTCAGATATTTTATATCTTCTACTGTGGATTTACTCCCTGGTATAATTAGCATATCTGGCATAGAGCGTCTACCATTTTTATCGAAACTTCCTATTCTCTCTCCTATATCAATATATCTTACATTTACTTTTTCAATATGCTCAAAAACTTCAAAATCAGTGTAATTAGACATATGGGGAAGTTTTACTATTTCTATATTCACAAAGTCATAATCATAATAATCAAGTTTTTTATTGAATTTTTTGCTTACTCCATCCTCTTCATCTATCTTCAAATTAAAATATGGAATCAATCCTAGAACGGGAATTTTTATTATTTCTTCAAGCATCTGTATACCATCTTGAAAATATTCTTTTTTTCCTCTAAATTTATTGATTATTACAGCTTTTACTCTCTTCCTCTCAGACTCCTTTAACAACTGTAAAGTTCCAACAACTGATGCAAATACTCCCCCCTTGTCTATATCTGCAACAAGAATTACTGGAGAATCTGCTATTTCTGCCATTTTCATATTTGATATATCTAAACTATTTATGTTTATTTCAGCTGGACTACCTGCACCTTCCATTATAACAGCATCATATTTTTGTGATAATCTATTAAATATACTGCCTAAAATAGGAATTAATTTTTTTTTATATATTTGATATTCCCTGGAGCTCATATTTCCAACAGATTTTCCATTTACTATTACCTGTGATATATGATTACCACAAGGCTTTAAAAGTACAGGATTCATGTATGCTCTTGGCTTTTTTTCACAAGCCTCTGCTTGAAAAACCTGAGCCCTTCCCATTTCTAGTCCATTTTCATCTATAAAAGAATTCAATGACATATTTTGCGCTTTAAATGGAACTACATTGTAGCCATCTTGAGTCATTACTCTGCATATACCTGCTACTATTATACTTTTTCCTACATTCGATGCAGTTCCTTGAAACATAACGCTCGACATATTATCTTTCCTTTCTTATCCTTTTGGTAATATGAGGTCTCATAAGGCTAAAATCATAGGGTATATATCCCATCATTTTTAATATAGGATAATCTCCTAAAAACTCTATTACCGAAACTGTTGCATTTTCTATTTTTATATTCCAATGCAGGTCATAACTATTTACTAAAAGATATGATATTATATTTCTGACAGTTCCCATATGACCACATATCATAACCACATCATCTTCATTTGAATTTTTAAATATTTTTTTTAAGCCCTCTATATTTCTATTGTAACATTCTTCTATGTTTTCTCCTTTTGGAAAACGAAACATTGCATTCCCCTGCATAAATTCCATATATTCTTCAGGATATTTTTTTTCAATTTCTGCTAAAGTTAAACCATCAAAATCACCAAAATCCATCTCATTTAGTTCTTCTATTTTTTTTATATCTATACCTTTTTCATTAGCATATTCCAAAATTGTATCACTTGTTCTTCTTAAAGCAGATACATATATTTTATTTACTTCTACATTCTTATTTAAAAACTCACATAGCTGTTTTGACTGTTTTTTCCCTGTTTCACTAAGCTCAGTATTACTGTGTCCTGAGTATTTTTTTAACTCATTGTCTTTTGTATGAGCATGTCTTACCAAGTATAGTTTTTTCATATTTAAAAACTCTCCTCTCGTCTAAGTTTTAAAATTAATATTAATTAAATCTACCTATCTTTATGCAAATATAAATTGATTTATAATCAAGACATATAAAATAAATATCACTTCAGACATCTCTGTTGAGCACCCTAATATATCCCCTGTTATTCCATCTATTTTTTTATATACACTAGCTCTAAATATTACTGAGTGTAGAAATATTATAAAAATAGAAAGTGAATATATAAATGAAATTTTTATATTTCTATAATAAAGAAATGATGGAAGTATTACAGATGCAAGTGAAAATAGAAAAGCTATAAAAAGATTTTTTTTGCTACACTTTCCTATAAATAATTCTCCCATACCATTCTTTCTTGCCGAAATTGCTTTATATGACATTACAACTGGAGCAAACCTTGCTATAGATGGCATTGTAAATAAAATCCAAAATATATTTTTTTTCAAAAGAATATCTAATGATACTACTTTTAGCATTATTAAAAATATAATTGCAAGTATACCATTAGTCCCCATAGTAGGATCCTTCATTATTTCCAACATTTTTTCTTTGCTTCTATAACTAAAAAGTCCATCAAAGGTATCCCCAAAACCATCTATATGAAGCCCTCCTGTAATTATAGCTTCTGACATTACAATAATTATTGCCACTAATAAATGTATTTCATTAAATTTAGGAAATAAGCTAAAAACTAAAAATATAGTTGATATAATACCTCCTATAAGCATACCCACTACTGGAAAATACTTTATTGAATCTGACATGTTACTACTGTATTTTAAATTTTTGCTTATTGTAATTCTTGTTAAAAACTGTAGCAGATTTAAAAAATTATTCATATTTACTTACTCCTTACTATATCTGCTTTTTATTAATGCTTACACTTCTCATAAAGTAACCCTATTTTATTTTTACTCCTATTCCTGACACTACAAAATATGCTTCTTCACTTGACTTTGCAAATATTTGATTTATCTCTCCACAAAGCTGTGAAAAAAATCTGCTCAACCTATTTTCAGAAATTCCTCCTAAACCTATTTCGTTAGTTACAATAATAAATTCAGTGTTCGTTTTTTTAATTTCTTCAATAAGTTTTTTTACTTCTGCTATTATTTTTTTTGTCTTTTCCTTAGAATCTAATAAATCTTTTGCATTGAAGTTATAATCATCTTGAAATATCAAGTTAGATACCATCATTGTTACACAGTCTAGTAAAACCGTATTATATTTTTTACCAATTTCTTCAATTTCTTTATATAGTTCACTATACTTTTCTAAGGTATCCCAATTTTTAAATCTTCTTTTTTCTATATGTTTTCTTTTTTTCTCCTTCATTTCTTCATCTAAGGGAGTTGAAGTAGCAATATAAAGAGTTTTTCCTTTTCTCTCATCACACAACTTTTCTGCAAAATCACTTTTTCCTGAGCTTATTCCTCCTGATATAAATACGATTTTTCCCATATTATAAATACAACCCCTATCTTATTTTCAATAAATAAAATTTTTATGGAAACTATAAATTTTCAATTTTTCAATAAGCCATTTTTACTATATAATTTGTTGATATATTAAAAATTAATCTAATTCATAATCTATTCCTGGGCCCATAAACTTTCCAATTTTTTCTTCTTTAAAATTCCCCATATTATTATATGCATAAATTGCTGAATCTATAATATTCATCATAAGTGCAGCACCAGTTCCTTCACCTAATCTCATATCAAGATTAAGGATTGGTTTTAGCTTTAACATTTCTAAAGCTGATTGTGAGCCTATTTCTTGTGAGAAATGAGATGGAATTATGTATTCTATACTCTTAGGATTTATTCTATATGCTATTAAAGCTGCTGCATATGAAATATATCCATCTATAACAACAGGTGTCCTATTTGCCGCACATCCCAAAATAACACCTGTTATTCCACCTATCTCAAATCCACCTACTTTTGAAAGTACTTCTATTCCATCCGTAGGATTTGGATTATTTATTTCTATAGATTTTCTAATAACATCTGCTTTATGCTTTATTAATTCTTTCTTTAATCCTGAGCCCATATCTGTTACTTCCTTAGGATCCTTTCCTGTCATTACTGAAATAATAGCTGTTGCTGGAGTTGTATTAGAAATTCCCATTTCCCCAACTCCAATTATTTTATATCCATCAACTATACACCTCTCAGCTACTTCTATTCCTATTTCAATCGACTTTACAGCTTCATCTACTGTCATTGCTGGTCCTATGTACATATTGCTAGTACCCTGTCTTATTTTGTAATCTAATACTCCATAGATAGCTTCTGTACCTATCATTCCTATATCCACAGGTATTATATTTACATTATTGAATGCTGCCAAAGTAGCTACTGCACATTTTCCATTCGTAAAATTTTCAAACTGCATTCTTGTAATTTCTTGTGTTTGCGGTGAAACCCCCTCTTCGTAAACACCGTGATCAGCTGCAAAAGCTATAATACACTTCTTGGGTCTATCTTCTATATTATGGTTACCATATATCCCCGAAAGTGTTGCTGTTATATCTTCAAGTTTTCCTAGTGTTCCTTTTGGATGAATTAAACTATCCCACCTCTCTCTGCACTTTTCAATACTTTTTTTATCGAGAGAGTATATATTTCTGGATATACTTACTAAAAGATTCATTTTAACTATTTCCTAGCTAGCCATTTATCAATGGAGTCTAAGTAGAACATTTCTTAGTTTTAACCATATTTATAAATGAATAGCATCCTCCTTTCATATTTTATAAACTTCATTCATTTAATTATTTTATTTTAATATAAATCCAATTTCCAAGAGAATTTATTACTATCAAGATTATATTAACTTTTAAATCAGAAATATTATACTACTTCATTTTACCACATATTAAAAAAAACTCCTAAGCAGATTTTTATTTGCTTAGGAGTTTTTAGATATTTAAAATATTAATATTTATTTTTTCATCTTTATTTGACTTTCTATATATTTTATAGCCTCAGGAAGCTGGTTTTTCTCATCTTTTACTTCTATATTCGGCTTTATTCCTTTTTTATTTATATAGTTTCCGTTTGGTGTAAAGTACTGAGCTGTTGTAAGCTTGTACCCTGTTCCGTCCCTTAATTGAACTACACTTTGAACAAGTCCTTTCCCATATGTCGTCGTACCTATCGAAACACCTGCCTTATTATCTACTATTGCACCAGTAAGTATTTCTGAAGCTGATGCTGAATGTCCATTTGTAAGTATAGCTATTGGAAGATTTAATTTTTGTGAATTACTGCTTCTAAAATATTCTTTATTACCTTTATTATCTTTTGTATATACTATAACAGCATCTCCTAAAAGCCTATCTGCTATACTTTCTACAACATTTAGATATCCACCACCATTATCTCTAACATCTATTATTAAGCCCTTTATATTCTTTTTCTCAAGAGAAGTAAGAGCTTTCTCGAAATCCTTATCTGTATCCTCTTCAAAACCAATTATTTTTATATATCCTATATCCTTATCTATTACCTTGCTTTCTATAGAATCAAGAACTAATTTTTTTCTTTCAAGTTTTTTAGTTATAACTTCGCCGTCACGTAAAAATGTAACATCCACAGAAGTTCCTTCTTCTCCTCTCATGTTTTTAACCGCTAAATCTAACTCTTGATATGTGTATGACTTGCCTGCCACCTTTATTATTAAATCCCCTGGTTTAACTCCGGCTTTTTTAGCTGGAGTATTAGAAACAACTCTTTCAACTTTTATAGCTCCAGATTTTTTATCTGGTGTAACTACAAGTCCAACACCTACATATTTTCCTGATGAAGCTTCTGTAAGTTGCTTCATTTCTTCTTTGTTATAATACGATGAATATACATCATCAAGTCCATAAAATAATCCCTTACACATACCTTCTTCAAGCTTGTCATCTTTTGGTTTTTGATAAAAATTACTCTCTACAACATCTCTCAGTGCCATGACCTTTTTATATTTTTTATATTCATCACTTGGAATAAATCCTACAACTCCAAATTTTGTAAGAACAAAGCTTGTTGCAATTATTGTAACCAGCACTAATATAATTGCACCAGCAAGTATCTTTTTAAAATTATTTTTCTTTTCTTCTTCTTGGCTTTTTCTTCTTTTTCTGAAATTTGAATCTGATTTCTTTTTATCTCCTTCATCATAGCTCAAATCTTCATAGTTGTTTGCTAATGAATCTTTCGCATCTTCTTTTTCTGTCGTATTTTTATTTTCCGTTTTTATATCTTTTATTTGTTCATCTCTTTCTCTATCCATATATCAAAATTCCCGATTTTACGGAAAACCTCCTTTCATATAATATATATTACCTTAACATTGTAACATTAATTAATTCATAACAATAAGTTTAATTTGCTTTTTATTAATAAAATTTTTATGAAAATAAAAATACCGGCATCAAAATTCAAATTTTTCAAATCTAAATTATTGAGCCGGAATTATATATTTTCCATCTAAGTTCTTTTATTTTTTATTTTTCATAATTATTTTATCGTCAATGGATACTATCTTTAATGCTTTAGAGCATATATTTTCAACAGTTAATCCGAATTCATTATAAAGTTCATCAGCTTTTCCAGATATTCCAAAAGAATCATTTACTCCTATCTTAAACACAGGTACAGGATAGTTTTCTGCTATAATCTCAGAAACAGCCGAACCCAATCCACCTATAATACTGTGATCTTCTATTGTTACTATTCCTTTTGTATTTTTAGCACAATCAATCACACTTTCTTCATCTATCGGCTTTATAGATGACATATTAACAACTTTAACACTTATATTATATCTCTCTAACTCTTCAGCTGCTTCTAAAGCCAAACTAAGCATTGGTCCACATGCTATAAAAGTAACATCTATGCCTTCTTTAAGCACACTAGCTTTTCCAAGTTTAAAACTATAATCATCGTTATAAATATTTTCCACATCATCTCTAACCATTCTTATATATACCGGTCCTTCTATTTTAGCCATTTCCATTATCATTTTTCTTGTTTCCACTGCATCTGCTGGAACTAAAACCTTCATATTAGGTAAAACTCTCATTATAGCTATATCTTCTATTGATTGATGCGTTCCTCCATCAGGACCAGTCATTAATCCTGCATGGCTTGCACATAATTTTACATTTAAATTCGCAATACAAACCATATTTCTAATTATCTCATATGCTCTACCTGTTTCAAAAACTGCAAAAGAACTGGCAAATACATTTTTTCCTGTTGAAGCAAGACCAGATGCAACTCCTATAAGATTTTGCTCAGCAATTCCAACATCTATAAAATTTTCAGGAAATACAGATTTAAAAATATCTGTCCTTGTAGAAGATGACAAGTCTGCATCTACAACTACCATATTATGATTATTTTTAGCTAATTCAACTAAAGCGTTCCCAAAAGCTTTTCTCATTGATTCCTTACTCATATTATCACCTATCTCAACTCTTCCATAGCTTTTTTATATTCTTCATAACCAATGACTTGACTATGCCATTTACATTCGTCTTCCATAAAGGAAACTCCCTTTCCTTTTACCGTATTTGCTATTACCAACATGGGCTTGCTTGTTACTTTTTCAAATATATTAAATGCGCCAAAAATCTGGTCAAAATCGTGTCCATCTATTTCTACTACATACCATCCAAATGCTGTGAATTTCTTGCTTATTGAGCCTAAACTCATTACTTCATCAGTTTTACCATCTATTTGAAGTCCATTCAAATCTACTATCGCCATCAAATTGTCTAGCTTATATTGAGATGCAAACATTGCAGCCTCCCATATCATTCCTTCTTGAAGTTCGCCATCACCTAAAAGTACATACACGTTATAATCTAAATCGTCCATTTTAGAAGCTAATGCCATTCCACACCCAGCAGATAAACCTTGCCCTAGCGAACCAGTAGACATATCTATTCCTTTAACTCTAATCATATCCGGACTAGCTTGAAGGGAGCGGTTAATAGACCTAAACCCCTTTAAATCATCCTCTTTTAGATATCCTCTTTCAAATAAAGTCGCATATATTGCTGGGGATGAGTGTCCCTTAGACATTACAAATCTATCCCTCTCTTTCATATCTGGTATCTCCGGGTCTATATTCATTTTACCAAAATATAAAGCCGTCAATATATCTGCACAAGATAAGGAGCCTCCTGGATGTCCTGAGCCAGCATTATATATCATCCTTATTATATTACGTCTAATATTTTTTGCCCTTTCAGACAAATTTTCATAATTAACCATTTTAACGTTTTCCTTTCTTTCGCCAAACAATTAAATAAGCAAGCATAAAATTGATTTTCAAAATTCCTATATTAGAAATTTATAATAGTAAAAAATATTCAATACGTGTTTTAGCTCTGTCATTATATAAAAAACTCTTTTACCATTATACTATACATTTTTGCCATATACAACTGTCTCTTTTTTTGAAAAATCTGAATATTTATTTTATCTTTAGTATAATTTTATATGAATTATTTTTCAAATTCATATAACTTTTTAAGAAAATTATTTTTGTGTCCTTTCTGCTAATTAATTTTACTTGATGTGAATTTTAATTAAGCATGTAAGTATATTTTTTACACTTTCTCTAAAATCAACAATTTATTCATAATCTTGTTATAATAGAATTATATATATTAATTAACTTTTGGAGGTTCATTATGATTTATGGAATTGGTACAGATATTATAGAAATAGATAGAATACACAAAGCTTTGAACAGAAATTTAAAACTTCTCAATAAAATTTTTTCTGAAGAAGAGCTTGAAATGTTAAAGAAAAAAAATTTTAAATCAGAATCTGTTGCGGGAAATTTTTGTGCGAAGGAAGCTGTTATGAAAGCTCTTGGAACTGGCCTAAGACACTTCAAACTGACAGATGTTCAAATACTAAGAGATGAACTTAATAAACCTATTGTTGTTCCCAAAGGAAAGTTTTTGGAATTATGTAATCAAAATAATATTACTACAATTATGGTTTCTATATCCCATTCGAAAAATTATGCGAATGCAAATGCTATTGCTATTATGAGCAATGAGCATAGATAGTTATTATTAATTTTATATAATAAAAAAGGTACAGAAATCTGTACCTTTTTTTATATGTATAAATCACATTATATGCTTATTCTTCAGAAGAATTATCTTTCCAAAGAGCTTTTTCTGTCAATAATACTGTTTCAGTATTGTTATCTACTGTTACAAAACCCTTACCTATTTCGGCATCTTTAAATTTTCCGGAAATTTTTACTTTCATCTTTCCCTCTTTAATTCCTGCTACTATAGGTACATGCCCCTTTAATATGGCTCTATCTCCAACTGTTGTTTTAAATATTACCATTTCTACATCTTCTTCAAAGAATATTTTATTAGGAGTTACTACCTTTAGTTTAAACATTAGTTAGCACTTCCTTTCGCCTTTCTAACTGCGTCATCTATCGTACCAACAAATAGGAAGGCAGATTCTGGAAGATCGTCATGCTTACCTTCAAGAATTTCCTTAAATCCTCTAACAGATTCTTTAACTGGAACATAGACACCAGGAATTCCAGTAAACTGTTCACCTACTGTAAATGGTTGAGATAGGAATCTCTGTATCTTTCTTGCACGAGCAACTATTACCTTATCTTCATCAGATAATTCATCCATACCCAATATCGCAATTATATCTTGAAGTTCTTTATATCTCTGAAGTATTGATTGTACTCCTCTTGCTACTTCATAATGCTCTTCTCCAACTATGTTAGGGTCCAGTACTCTTGAAGTAGATTCAAGTGGGTCAACAGCAGGATAGATACCAAGAGATGATATCTGTCTTGAAAGAACTGTCTTAGCATCAAGGTGAGAGAATGTCGTAGCCGGAGCAGGGTCAGTTAAGTCGTCTGCCGGTACATATACAGCCTGAACTGATGTAATTGATCCCTTCTTAGTTGATGTTATTCTTTCCTGTAAAGCACCCATTTCTGTTGCTAGAGTTGGCTGGTAACCAACTGCTGATGGCATACGTCCCAAAAGCGCTGAAACTTCTGAACCTGCCTGAGTAAATCTGAATATGTTGTCTATGAACAATAGAACGTCTTGTCCTTCTTGATCTCTAAAATGTTCTGCCATTGTAAGACCAGTAAGTGCAACTCTCATTCTTGCTCCAGGCGGCTCATTCATCTGTCCAAATACCATGGCTGTCTTTTTTATAACCCCTGACTCTGTCATTTCGTTATAAAGGTCATTACCTTCTCTAGTTCTTTCTCCGACACCAGAGAATACTGATATACCACCATGCTGCTTTGCTATATTATTTATAAGTTCCTGTATAAGTACTGTTTTTCCAACACCAGCACCACCAAATAAACCTATTTTTCCACCTTTTAAATATGGTGCAAGTAAATCTACTACCTTAATACCTGTTTCAAGTATTTCAGCTTTCGTTTCTAACTCATCATATTTAGGAGCTTCTTTATGTATAGGAGAGTAACTAACACCTTCTGGGCTAGGCTTTAAGTCTATCGGTTCTCCTAATACATTAAATACTCTTCCTAATGTTTCATTACCTACTGGTACAGATATTGGAGCACCTGTATCAACGGCATCCATTCCTCTAACTAAACCATCTGTTGCACTCATTGCTATACATCTTACTGTATCATTTCCTATATGCTGAGCAACTTCAGCTACTATGGTTCTACCATCTTTTGTCTTTATCTCTAAAGCATTTAATAAGTTAGGAAGATCTTTTTCAATATCAAACCTAACATCAAGTACAGCTCCTACGATCTGTACAATCTTTCCTACATTTGCCATTTTTTCCTCCTTACTTTAGAGCTTCAACGCCAGCACTTATCTCAGTTATTTCCTGAGTTACTGCACTCTGTCTTGCTCTATTGTAGCTAAGCTCTAAACTTTGAATCATGTCGTTTGCATTATCAGTAGCTGATTCCATAGCCGTTCTTCTTGCTCCCTGCTCTGAAGCGTAGGATTCAACTATACCACCGTTAATAGTTCCTGATATGTATGTAGGTATTAAAAATTCAAGAACACTTTGAGGAGATGGAAGATATTTTACCTTAGCCATAGCTGATTTTTCACTTCTCTTGGCTAGTTCTTCAATTTTTCTCTCTTCCTCTAATCTTCTTTCTTCTCTTGCTTGTAGTATTTCTTCACTAATAAATACATCTGGGTCGTCTTCTTTTAAATCATCATTATACAACTCCCCACCATATTCTAGTGGCTTATCAAATACTAATGGCAATACCTTTACAATCTTCGCTTCTTGAGAAAGTGCTGAATGAAACTGTGTATAAGTAAATAAAACTTGGTCAACTTCACCTTTTAAAAACATATTCATAAGTTTTTCAGTGATTCTTTTTACATCCTCATACTCATACTTCTCTACTGATTCTATTTTATCTATTATTTCCACATTCATTTTTGAAAAATGATCACAGGCTTTTTTCCCAATAGGTATTACGCAATCTTCTACTAGTCCCATATACTTTTCTGCTTCTTTAAAAGCATTTGTATTGTAACCTCCTGCTAATCCCCTATCACCTGCTACTACTATGTGGCATCTTTTCTTTAATTCTCTGCTTTTTAAAAACTCGCTGTTAACACCCTTAGTATTCATTGATATTTCAACTATTGTTTCATATAAAGTATTGAAATATGCACTAGATTCTTCAGCTGCTTCTTTAGCACGTCTTAATTTTGAAGACGCAACTAGATGCATGGCATTAGTAATCTGCTTTGTACTATTTACACTGGCGATACGAGTTTTTATTGCCTTCATACCGGCTCCTGCCATTTACATACCTCCTCTGATTGGATTATGCTTCAGCCTTAAACTTAACTTTGAATTCTTCTATTGCCTTAGTTAACTCTTCGTTAAAATCTTCAGCCTTAAGTATTTTTTGAAGCAATTCAGGATGTACGCTATCTATATAGTCATATAGACCCTTTTCAAAGTCTTTTATCTGATCTATTTCTATATCTGCTAGCAAATCATGTATTACTGCAAATATTATAACTACCTGATTTTCAACAGCTACTGGAGAGTGTTCTCCCTGCTTTAATACTTCAACTATTCTCTGACCTTGAGCCAATCTTCTCTTTGTATCTTCATCTAGGTCAGAACCGAACTGAGCAAAGGCTGCAAGTTCTCTATATTGTGAATATGCAAGTTTTAATGTACCTGCAATTTTTTTCATTGCCTTAATCTGTGCAGATCCACCAACTCTTGATACTGATATACCAGGATCAACAGCCGGTCTTATTCCTGAATAGAATAACTCAGGCTGTAAGTAAATCTGACCATCTGTAATAGATATAACATTAGTTGGTATATATGCTGATACATCTCCCGCCTGTGTTTCTATAACAGGAAGTGCAGTCATAGATCCTCCACCTAATTCATCTGACAGCTTAGCTGCTCTTTCAAGTAATCTTGAGTGAAGATAGAATACATCTCCAGGATAAGCTTCACGACCTGGTGGTCTTCTAAGTAGCAATGACATTTCTCTATATGCAACCGCCTGCTTACTTAAATCATCATACACTATAAGTACATGCTTTCCATTGTACATAAATTCTTCACCCATTGCAGCACCTGCATATGGAGCAAGATACTGAAGTGGAGCAGATTCAGATGCAGTTGCAGATACTACTATAGTATAATCCATAGCACCGTATTTTTCTAATGTAGATACTAGTTGAGCAACAGTTGATCTTTTCTGTCCAATAGCTACATATATACAAATAACATCTTTATCCTTTTGATTTAATATTGTATCCACAAGTATAGATGTTTTACCTGTCTGTCTATCACCTATTACAAGCTCTCTTTGACCTCTACCAATTGGTATCATTGAGTCAATTGATTTAATTCCAGTCTGCAATGGTTCAAATACAGACTTTCTATCCATTATTCCTGGTGCAGGGTTTTCTACTGGTCTTGTTTTTTCAGCTTTTATTTCCCCCTTACCATCTATAGGCTGACCTAGTGCATTAACAACTCTACCTATTAGAGCTTCACCAACAGGAACCTCAACTATTCTTCCTGTTCTCTTAACTACATCGCCTTCTTTTATACTTATATCGTCACCTAGTATTACGACACCGACTACTTCTTCCTCAAGATTCAGTGCCATACCGTATATATTACCAGGGAATTCTAGTAACTCGCCAGACATTACGTTTTCTAATCCATACACGCTGGCAATACCATCCCCTACGCTCAATACGCTACCAGTATCAGTAAGTTTTATTTTATTCTCATAATCTTTAATTTGTGATTTGATTATGGAACTTATCTCTTCTGGTTTTAAATTCATGGGTTCACCACCATTTCTATGATATTACTTGAGACAACTTTTCACTTAAATCATCTAATCTTGACTTAACTGTTCCGTCTATCTCTTCGTTTCCTATTCTTACAAGAACACCACCAAGAATGTTTTTGTCTATTTCATTAACAAGTTGTACATTTTTATTGTACTTAGCAGAAAGCTTATTTTCCAATTCTGAAATTTGTTCTTGACTTAACGGTATAGCTGTATATACCTTTCCTTCTGCGATATTAAATTTATCGTTCATCATTTGTTTATACGACTGTACAATAGATGACAGCTCCGTAGTTCTATCTTTATCCACTAGTACCATTAAAAAATTCTTAGTATTTTTATGAACTTTATCTTCAAATAGTTTAGCAACTACATTCTTTTTTTCTTTTCTTCCTATAAAAGGAGATCTAAGTACATCGTAAAGATTTTTATTTGAACTTATCACTTTGTTTACATCAACTATTTCAGAATATATTTCAGAAGTCATATTTTCTTCTTCTGCTAATTCGAATAATGCTTGAGCATATCTAATTGCAACCTGACTAATCATTATTTAGCATCTCCTACTTCTTTAATAAATTCATCTATAAGTTCTTCATGTTTAGCCTTATCTATGTCTTTTTCTATTACTTTAGATGCTGCCAACAATGCTATACTTGAAATTTCTTCCTTTACATCATTGTATGCTTGCTGTCTTTCCTTTTCTATATCAGCAGAAGCCTTTATCTTAATACTTTCAGCTTCTTTCTTTGCATTTGCAATGATTTCAGAAGACTTCTCCTCAGCTCTTCTTTTTGCCATTTCAACGATTTGCTGACCTTCATTTCTGGCTGCTCCAACCTTTGACTCATATTCAGATTTGAATTTCAAACCTTCTTCTTTTGCTTTTTTTCCCTGCTCTATATCTCTCTTTATATCAGCATCTCTTTCATCCATAATGCTCATTACAGGCTTAAAAAGAATTTTCTTTAATATTAAAAATAATACTAAAGTATTAGCGATAGTTATGAATACTTCAGGTGTCAAGCCTACCAATGGCTTAAATTCCATATTTCTTCCCCCTTTCTAGTATTTTCAAATCAAAAAAAGATTTGATTACTTTATCCAAGGGTTTACGAATAATAATAGTATTGCTACAACTAGACCATATATTGCTGAAGATTCTGTAACCGCCTGACCTAATATCATAGTAGATACTATATCACTCTTTGCTTCTGGCTGATTACCTACTGCTTCTGCACCCTTACCAGCTGCGTAACCTTGCCCCATACCAGCACCTATACCTGTTGCTACTGCTATACCAGCACCTATAGCTGAACCTGCGATTGCTATTCCTAAACTCATTCCTTCTAACATATTATTTTCCTCCTAATTTCAATTCAAATTTTATTTTTTAATACTATTTTGATTTCTCTAAAAAAATTTATTCTTATTCGTCTGAAGCTGCACTGCTGACAAATACCATTGTTAACATTACAAATATGAATGCCTGCAATGTACCCGCAAATAAGTCAAAATACATGTGTAATGGTATTGGAATCAAAAATTGACCCACAGGAATACTCATATGCGGAATCAATGTTGATATATATCCCAAAAGCTGATATACCAACCCCATAATTATCGTTCCTCCAAGGATATTACCAAATGGACGGAAACTTAGTGAAATCGGCCTTGATAATTCCCCTATTATATGAAGTGGAAGCATAAGTGGCGAAGGCTCAATAAATTCTTTAAAGTAACTAAGACCTTTAAACTTAACCCCCATAATATAAATCATGAAGAATGTCATAATAGCCCATCCAACTGTTGTATCCAAGTCTGTAGTTGGCGACTTAAGTGATGATAGTGTAATCAAGTCTGAACAAACAAAGAAGAGCAACAACGTTCCTATATATGAAGTAATCCATGGTACTCTATCTACAAACTTATTTCCCATTGTTTCCCTTACCAAATTTCTGAGCGAACCTATAGACCACTCTAAAAAATGTTGTCTCTTACTTGTAGGGTACTTCTGTAGCCCTCGTGTCATTATGAAAGCTATAGCTATCAACAGTAGCATTATTATCCACTGTACAATAATAGTTTCACTTAAAGACCACTTCCCCAAGTAAAGAACATATTTGGCTTGATACATAATTTACTCCTCCTTTCTTCTATTTTTTTTTAACACTAAGTTCTGAGCCTTAATAACAAGACTCGTACTTATAAGGCCCACAGCTACAGTATATATGCTAATATACTTTGTTACAGCAGCAAATATAAGTATTGCTGCATATAAACTAAGTCTTAAAAGATAACCAAATACTGCGCTAACACTGGCCTTTCCTTTATCTTTATCAACCAGATCGACTACATTTTTAGTAAGCATAAATAAGGCTATAACAGATATAGCACTACCAGCTAAAAGTCCGCCAATCATGGAAAAAGATGCTTTTCTAATTACAAATAATATCACCAGAACTACAATATCATAAATACCTATTCCAATGAGTATTTTTTTGATGCTATCTAAAACTATACTATCCAAGGCATCACTTCCTTTTCTTAATATATGGTCCTAATGTACGATATATACTTGTAAAAGCACTACCTATACCGATTGCTATAAATATTAAGGCAAAAATAGGTGATGTGTTTAATTTTCTGTCAAGATATATACCCACAAATAGACATCCAAAAACGCAAATTATTACCATTAACCCTAACTGAGTAAGCAAGGACATGGCTTTGACTACTTCAAACCACTGCTTTCTTTTCAAAAGATCCTCTCCAAATTCATTATAAAATAAAAATATACTGTTTCAAACTACATTGCATAAATCACATTTTACTATTAATTTTCTAAATTTGCAAATACTTTTTCTAAAAAGAACATTGTATTCAATGTTCAATAGCTGATAAAATTTTTAAATAATTCTGATTTTAACTTATCTTTATCCCATTAGCTGTTCATTTTTGAACCTTACCTTTCATAAAAATCATGAAAGCATTTTTATGAAAAACATTAATTGTAAAATGTAATTAAAATATTTCAGAGGCTGTATGATGACTCATACAACCTCTGCAATTTAACTTATTTAGTACCGAAAAGTCTATCTCCAGCATCTCCTAATCCTGGAATAATATACTTATGGTCATTTAATTTTTCGTCAACTGCAGCGACATATATATCAACATCCGGATATTTACTATGCACTTCTTCTATTCCTTCTGGGGCAGCTACAAGGTTAATCATCCTTATATTTTTTGCACCCTTTTCTCTTAATAATTCTATTGCTGCTGTTGCTGATCCACCTGTTGCTAACATAGGGTCAACAAGTAAAACTTCTCTTTCTCCAATATCCTGAGGTAATTTACAGTAATACTCTACAGGTTTACAAGTCTCAGGGTCTCTGTAAAGACCTATATGCCCAACCTTTGCTGCTGGTATAAGACTAATAAATCCATCAACCATACCTATACCTGCTCTCAATATTGGAACTATAGCTAGCTTCTTTCCTGATAAAACCTTTGATTTTGTCTTTACAACTGGTGTTTCAATCTCTATTTCACTTAAAGGCAAATCCTTTGTTACTTCATAACCCATTAACATAGTTATCTCTGTTAATAACTCTCTAAAATCTTTTGATCCTGTGTCCTTCATTCTCATCAATGTCAATTTATGCTGAATTAATGGATGTTCTGCAACTATTACTCTATTCATAATGCCCTCCTAGTTTGTTCACCTTATTTTTATAATATAAATTCTCAATGGTTAACTGAATAATATTTTGTTTTTCAACGTCTCAGTTATTATAATTCTTTTTGTAATATTATTCAATAGTATTTCCCTAATTTTTTAAATTTTTTTTAGACATAAATTCCATATATTCCTATCTTTTTACATTACTATATTTTGTCATCTTACAAACATTTAAATTTGCTATTTTCTCTTAGTATTTATTGTTAAAATAAGATAAAAACTACTATTATTATCTAAAAATCTTTTTTATTTATTCCACTTTTATTAAATGAGATATATTGTTATATATTAATTTTTATCTACTATAAATTTTCTGATTCTATCTCCATCATTTTATCTATTCTCTTTTGATGTCTTCCACCTTCAAACTCTGAGTTAAGATATGCATCAACTATATCAAGACCTAAGCCTATTCCAGTTACTCTTTCTCCTAATGCTATCATATTGGCATTGTTATGAGCTTTTGTCATTCTTGCTGAGAAAGTATCTCCTACTGTGGCACATCTTATTCCCTTGACCTTATTGGCAGATATTCCTATACCTATTCCTGTTCCGCAAACAAGAATTCCACAATCAGCATCCCCACTAGAAACTGCCATTGCGGCTTTCTTAGCATAGTCCGGATAATCTACAGACTCTGTAGAATAAGTTCCAAAATCTTCCACTTCATAATTCTGTTCTTCTAGATGCTTTTTAATAGCATTCTTTAAGTTAAGACCACCATGGTCACATCCTAATGCAATTTTCATACAATAGTCCCTCCAATTATTATAATATCTTTAAAACATCAACTCAACCTTAATTATTTTTTATAAACTTTAACAGTAAAATATTTAAGATTTTTATATGTTTTTTTAACTTGTATCTTTATTTATCTAGCCTATCTTATTGTCTTTTCATTTAAAACTTTTTATTAAATAAAATATAATATATATATTAGCAAGTATTTTTTAGCTTTAATTTTATGTTTCTATTATTCGGTAGGCAGCGGACTTTTTAAGTCTATTCATAATAGCAACTCCTACTCCTTTTTCTTCAAAACTTTCTGCATATGCAATATCAATTCCTAATTCATCGAGTTTTATAAGTGCGCCAAAAAGATTATGAGCAACTTCTTCATAAGAATTTCCCAAATCAAAAGTCATACAATTATATTTTGAAGAATTCATTTTCATGCATAAAACAGCAGTTTTTAGTCCTTTTTCTGAATTTACTTTTATTAATTCATTTATTTTTTTTATTCTCTTATCATTTTCACCAGATACGATATATACTTCAGCATTTGGTGAATAATGCTTATATTTCATACCTGGAGCTTTTGCCTTTATATTATCAGCCATGCTGCTAAGAGATGGATCTATTTCCACTTTCCCCAAAACTTCTCTAAGCATTTCTAGTGTGATGCACCCAGGTCTAAGCACCATAGGATACTCACCTGATAAGTCTATTATTGTAGATTCTACACCAAAATCACAATCTTTTCCTAGCAATATCCCATCTACTCTGCCATCCATATCCTTTATAATATGTTCCGCTTTTGTAGGCGAAGGTTTACCTGAAATATTCGCTGATGGTGCAGCAATAGGTACTTTGGAAGCTCTTATTAATTTTCGTGCAACTTCATCTGATGGCATCCTTATAGCCACGGTACTCAAACCTCCACTTGTCCTACTTGGTATCACATCTTTTTTGTTAAAAAGTATAGTCAAAGGTCCCGGCCAGAATTTTTCCATAAGAAGCCTTGCTTTTTCGTCAACTTCTTCTACCAAAGTTTCTACATCATCTATATCAGATACATGAACTAACAAGGGATTATCACTTGGTCTTCCCTTTGCTTCGTATATTTTAGACGCTGCATTTTCATCTAGTGCATTTGCACCTAGACCATAAACTGTTTCCGTTGGAAAAATAACTGTTTTTCCATCCGCTAACATCTTTCCAAACTCCTCTATAATATCCATATCTATATTTTCAGGGTTTATTGTTTTTATTATTGTCTTCATAAATATGGCAGTTTTTGTAGGCTGCCAACCTCCTTTCAAACAAACAATTTAATATTAATAAATTCATATGTTTTTACAAAAAGAACTCTGGCTTATTGGCCAGAGCTCTTAGAAACTACTTTAACAAGAAATTAAAGTGATGACATCTTTTCTGTCTGGTCAACCGTAATCAACGCATCTATCATTTCATCTAAATCACCGTCTAAGAATGAATCTAACTTATATAATGTTAAGTTTATTCTGTGATCACTTACTCTTCCCTGAGGGAAATTATAAGTTCTTATTCTTTCTGATCTATCACCCGTACCAACCTGACTCTTTCTTTCTGCAGCAATGTCTTTTTGCTGTTCCGCCATAGCCTTATCATATAATCTCGCCTTTAATACCTTCATAGCTTTTTCCTTATTTTTAAGCTGTGATTTTTCATCCTGGCAAGATACTACCTCTCCTGTTGGTATATGAGTAAGTCTAACAGCTGAATCCGTTGTATTAACGCACTGACCACCATTACCTGATGCTCTAAATACGTCTACTCTTATATCTTCTGGATTTATATGTATTTCAACATCTTCAACTTCTGGTAATACGGCAACAGTCGCAGTAGATGTGTGTATTCTTCCACCAGACTCAGTTGTTGGTATTCTCTGTACTCTATGAACACCAGATTCATACTTCAATCTCGAATATGCACCTTTACCCTTTATCATAAATGAAACTTCTTTATATCCACCTACTCCTGTTTCATTTGAACTCATCATAGAAGTTTTCCAGTTTCTTCTTTCTGCATATCTACTGTACATTCTCAGAAGATCCCCCGCGAATAATGCAGCTTCATCTCCACCGGCTCCACCTCTGATTTCAACAATAACATTCTTTTCATCATTAGGATCTTTAGGAAGTAAAAGAATCTTTAATTCTTCTTCTATTTGTGAAATCTGCGATTCAGCCTCTGATAGCTCCATCTTCGCTAATTCCCTTAAATCTTCATCATTTTCGTTCTCTAGAATCTCTTTTGACTCATTAACTACATTTATTACATCTCTATATTCTCTATATTTCATAACAATCGGCTCAAGCTCAGAATTTTCTTTCATAAGCTTCTGCCAAGTTGGCTGATCACTTATTATTTCTGGATCTGAAACTTTTTCACTTAGCTCTTTATATTTATCTTCCAAAACCTTTAGCTTGTTTAGCATTTATTTCCACCTTCCCATATTTGTAAATATCTGATAATTGCAAGCTATAACTTGCAAAAATTACTTTTCGTTCTTAAACATAATCAATTGTATATTATAACATATTTTTATATTTTCAACAAGTATTCTTTAAAAAACAAAAGAATTACTTTAATATACAAATAAAGTGCTTTATTTTTATATTTATTATATTTTCCCCGTTAAAAACATTGTTATTAATATTATTACACCTCCAGAAATTACAGAAATACCTATATTCCTAAATTTAACTGAAATAGCTATTATAAGTAACATCGGTAGTAGCTTTATATTTTCAATTGATAAAAACATTTTTCCATCTTTAAAAAATACGTCCTTAATTATAAGAGCTACAAAAACTCCTATCGGTATGTATTTTATAAACCTTTCAAACTCTTTTGAACTTTCCTTTTCTCCAAAAATTAAAAAAGGGATATACCTCATCATATACATTCCAATGAATGAAACAAATATTATTCCAAGTTTTAAAAAAGAGCTATTCATAAAATTCACCTCTTTTTTTCTCACTTTTTCTATCAACAAAATATCCTATTGTTGCAACTATCAGAGCAATGATTATTAAATCAAGTCCTCCTTGATAAATATTCAAAACTATAAATGATATTAAAATAGAAACTAAAAGCATAATAATATCTATTTTATTGTTTATTTGAAGTACCGTCAAAACTATAAACATACTCGACATCATAAAAAATCCTAAATCAAGAGGTATATCTATAATTTGACCAAAAATTGCTCCTAAACCATTTCCTATTGCACCATATAGACATGCAAACAAACTAAGGTATAGGGCCATATCCCCATCCCAATTAATGTCTTTTCTAAATGCAATTTTATTTATTGCAAATGTTTCATCTGTAATAAACTGAGCAAATAACATTTTTTTTCTTCCCTTTAGGTCCTTTATATCACCAACAAGTGATGAACTATACATAATGTTTCTTAAATTGGTAATCAATATTGTAGCTACAAGATATATAGAAATCTGAGGATATATACCTGCTGACAACATATTAGCTGTAATAAATAATGAGCTTCCAGAAAAAATAAGCACTGACATTAATATTACCTCTACAACATTGAAACCTACTTTTTGAACCATTGCACCTGCCATAAATCCCAAAGATATATATCCAAATGCAATTGGTAAGGATGTTTTAAAAGCTTTCAAAATCTTTCTTCTTTTTTCCATAACTTTCCTCTGTACTTTACCTCACTAAAATATTCTATTTCCAATTATCAATAAATTAAATATCTACATACAGACTCCCTATTTTATTATACTCTCTTTTTATATATTTTGTCTTTTCTTTCAAAAATTTTTTTCTTTTTTTAATATACTTTCAACTTATTTTTATTTGATGTGTTATACTTTTTAAGTATGCATGATTTTTTAATGTTTGTATGTAAAATATAGATGTATAATAAGGAGAGAAAAATGAAAAAAATTAGAGAAATAATTGCTGAATATACTGAAAAACTAGCACCTTACAGCAAGTCTGCTAGACTTGATGTTGAAATATTAATTTCTTATGTAATGAATATCGATGATAAGATAAAACTTATGCTAAACTATGATACAATTATGAAGGAAAAAGAATTCAAAACTTTTGAAGATCTATTTAATAAAAGAATAAAAAATATGCCAATTGCATATATTATTAATAAAAAAGAATTTATGGGACTTGATTTTTATGTTAATGAAAATGTTTTAATCCCTAGACCAGATACAGAAGTTATTGTAGAAGAGTTAATTTCTAAAATGAATGAATTATCTTATAAAAAGGATGTTAAAATTCTTGATATGTGCGTTGGATCAGGTGCTATTATTTTAAGCAGTGCAGTTCTTTCAAATCATTCAGATGAATTTGACCTATTTGGAGTTGATATATCCAAATCAGCCTTAGAGGTTAGCAAAAAAAATGCTTCCATATTAAATGTAAACAATGTTACTTTTATCGAAAGTGATATTTTTAAATCTAAAGAATTAGATAGTTTAAAAGGAAAAATAGATATAATTGTTTCAAATCCGCCTTATATAGAAAATAGGGTTATTGAGAATCTTGAGCCAGATGTAAAGGACTATGAGCCATTTATTGCACTTTCTGGGGGAGATGATGGTATGCTATTTTATAATAATATTATAGAAAATTCTATAGAATATCTAAAAGATGGCGGTATGCTTATATTTGAATCTGGCCATGATCAAGCAGAAAAAATCGCTCAAAAAATGCTCTCTTGTGGCTTTAGTAATATTTATACTAAAAAAGACATTCAAGGCTTTGATAGAATGATTGCTGCTACTATTAATAAATAGTGCTATGTATATGGTCAACTCTAAATATAAAAATATTATAAAAAGGCATACTCCAACATTTATCTAAATTGATTTATGATGTGAGTATCCCTTTTCTTGCTAACTATTTAAAGTTTATAATTAAACTCTAAATAAAATGACTTTCTTTATATAACGTGTAAAATGAAATAATATAAAATAGCGTACCAGAGTGTACGCTATTTTTAAGTAATATGTAAATTCGAATTCAAATATTAATTTACACGAAATATTATTCCATGTTGAATCTCTTCTTAAACTTATCGATTCTACCACCCTTTTCGATATTCTTCTGCTTACCAGTGTAGAATGGGTGACATTCTGAACATATTTCTACTCTTATTTCATCACTAGTTGAACCTGCCATAAATGTGTTTCCACATGCGCAACGTACTTCAACTTCCTTGTAGTTTGGCTGTATATCCTTCTGCATTACTGATTCACCTCGCTTTTTAAATATTTCTTTTCCGGTTTTAAGAAAACCGCTTAAATTCAACTCCTTTATTATAACATAATAACAAAGTGAATTCAATATCTTTATCTAGAAGTATTATATTTTTTTTATATTCACTCATAAATGTGCCCTATAAAAATAAATTATATACTACTTTTTAAATTTAATTTTAAAGAATATCTTTTGTGTCTTTTATATTAAATTTATATTTTTCTTTATATAACTATATAAAATCAAGGCTATTTATCAATTCTATAAAATCTGCATTGCTATCTGTTTTTTTCATTTCTTCTATAACTTTATCCGCTGTAATTTGTGTACTATCATCGCTTACCATTCTTCTAAGTTTATATAACATTTCCATTTCTGACTCACTTAAAAGAAGATCTTCACGTCTAGTACCTGATTTATACACATCTATTGCTGGGAATATTCTTTTCTCTGCAAGCTTCTTGTCCAAATGAAGTTCCATATTACCAGTTCCCTTAAATTCTTCAAATATTACATCATCCATCCTTGAACCTGTATCAACTAAGGCAGTACCTAAAATAGTCAATGAGCCACCATTTCTAATATTTCTCGCAGCACCAAAGAATTTTTTAGGTCCATGAAGTGCGCCTGGATCAATACCACCAGATAAAGTTCTTCCAGTCGAACTTATTGTTAAGTTGTATGCTCTAGCCAGCCTAGTAATACTATCTAACAATATAACTACGTCCTGACCATATTCAACTAATCTCTGTGCTCTATTTAAAACCATCTCAGCTACTTTAACATGATGTGAAGCAACTTGATCAAATGTTGAATAAATTACTTCTCCATTTATTGATTCTTTCATATCGGTTACTTCTTCTGGTCTTTCATCAATAAGAAGAACTATCAGTTTAACATTTGGATGATTAACTGAAATACTATTGGCAATCTTTTTAAGCAAAACTGTTTTTCCAACCTTAGGTGGTGCAACTATTAAACCTCTTTGCCCCTTTCCAATAGGAGAAAACAAATCTATTATTCTTGTAGAAATTGTATCTGCATCTGTTTCTAAAACAAGTTTTTCGTCAGGATATATTGGAACTAGATGCTCAAATGCTTTTCTATTTCTTCCTGTCGAAGGATGCTCCCCATTTATATAATAAATATACATCAATCCTTTGAATTTTTCATTCGGATTTTCTGGTTTAGTAACCCCCGTTACAAAATCACCTGTTTTTAAACCAAATTTTCTTATTTGATTAGGAGAAACATATACATCATTTTCAGTTGAAAGATAGTTTGTTCCCCTTAAAAAACCAAAACCATCAGGAAGAATTTCAAGGACTCCTTCAGCTCTATTTTCTTCTGTCATTTCAGGAGGTGTAGCAAAAAACGAATCATTTGTTTTTCTTTCATTGTTATTAAAATTCCTATGTTCAACTTGATTATTCTCATTATTTCCACTTAATCTTTGTCTATTGAAATTATTGTTTTTCAGATTATCAATTTCTTTAATTGAATTGTGTCCAACTTCAAAGTCATTTTTTCTTACATTTTTATTTTCATCATTTTCTACTTTATCTATTTCTTCAATATAATTACT
>JAHHSS010000059.1 GCA_020025095.1 Peptostreptococcus sp. | reverse complement strand
ATATCAAAAAAATAATATAAAGTAAAAAATATATTAAAAATTATTTCATAAGAAAGTTTTTTAAAAATTATGTAAATAATTTTGTTTTAAGCCAATATTGTTAAATAAAAGTTGAAATAATATTGCTTAAAATAATGTATAAAACCTCAAATTGTGATATAATATTATTTGAAGTGTTAAAATTTAACTATAAATATATGTCACATTATTACTTTAGGAGGTTTATTATGAGTTGTTACAATAGCCATAAGATGAAGCTTATTGCTGGTAACGCATCAAAAGAATTAGCTAGTAAAATAGCCAAGTGTTTAGGTGTAGAACTAGTTGACTGTCAGGTTGATACATTCAGCGACGGTGAGATTGCGGTTACAATCAATGAAACTGTTAGAGGGTGCGATGTTTTCGTAATTCAGTCTACTAACAGCCCAGTTAACAATAATTTAATGGAATTATTAATACTTATCGATGCTTTAAAGAGAGCTTCTGTAGGTTCAATAGCGGCAGTAATACCATATTATGGTTACGCTAGACAGGATAGAAAGGCAAAAGCAAGAGATCCAATTACAGCTAAGCTAGTTGCTAATCTGATTACAGCAGCAGGCGCAGATAGAGTTCTTACAATGGATTTACATGCTGGTCAGATTCAGGGATATTTTGACATTCCAGTGGATCATTTACTAGGAGGTAAAATATTAGCTAATTACTTTAGAGAATTAAACCTAGATGATTTAGTAGTAGTTTCTCCTGACCTTGGTAGTGTTACTAGATCAAGAAAATTCGCTAATAACATAGATAAGGAAGTACCTATTGCAATAATAGATAAGAGAAGACCTAAGCCAAATGTTAGTGAAGTTATGAATATTATAGGTGAAGTAGAAGGAAAGAACGTTATATTGCTTGACGATATGATAGATACAGCAGGAACAATAGTAAATGCAGCATCAGCCCTTAAGAAATTCGGTGCTAAGGATGTATATGCTTGTTGTACACACGGAGTATTATCTGGTCCAGCAATAGAAAGAATAGAAAATTCTCCAATTAAGGAGTTAATAGTTCTTGATACTATTGAGTTACCTGAAGAAAAGAAGATAGATAAGATAAAAACTATGACAGTTGCAGAAGTATTCGCTGATGCAATAAATAGAATATATACATGTGATTCAGTAAGTAAACTGTTCTAGTATTACGGTTTATTTTTGAAATATAAAATTCATATCAACAAGCAAAAAGTCCCAATTTATTGGGACTTTTTGTTGTTTTAAGAGAATAATGCAGAAATAAATTTCTGTATACGAATATTACTAGTAAAAATCTATAAGATTAAATAATTTATAAAGTATATTTTTCTTTAATAATGAATTAAAAAAGAGTATATAGAAGAATTTATGCTATTTAAAAAGGTTGAAATAGTTTTAGCATACAACTATAATATATTTATATAAATAAATATAAGAAAATAAAAGGGGATAACACTCATGAGGGTTAGATTAACAATAGATAAAAGAATGTATTTTTTATTGGAGGAAGAAGCTGAAAAATATAATATTACCGTAAATGGCTTAATAAATCACATAATATCATCTTCAGACAAATTAAAAGCAAGATTTTATAAAATAGAAAAAGACAATAAAGTGAAAGATGTAAAAGTTAATGCTGAAAATAGAGAGATATGGAATAGACAGCTTAGACTACATAATGAATATTCAAAGTCAGAGTTATTAAGAGCTTTTATAGCTGCCTATTTATTTTTGCCTATTTTTATTAGAGAGAAAATAATATATAAAGAAATAATAGAAGAAATACAAAATGCAATTGATAATAAGGAATCTATAGAAATACTACATACTAAAAATGAGAGAGAATACGAAAAAAGAATGATTGATCCATATAAAATAGTAACAACTCAAAGTGAGGAAAATAATTACCTTATTGCTTTTTGTCAAAAAAGACAGGATATAAGGTCTTTCAGAATATCGAGAATATCACAAATAAAAAAACTTCACAAAAGATTTAAAGTAAAAAATGAATATGAATGTCTACTTGATAAATCCGAAGAATACTTTGACGGTTTCCTATCATATGGAAAATATGTAAAAGTGAAATTTACAGAAAGAGGAATGAATATGTTAAAAATAATAACATTAAATAGACCTCTAGAGATATCAAAAGAAAAAATTTATAATAATCCAGATGCTTATATCGGTGTATCCATAGATAAAGAAGAATTAAAAGATGATAAAATCAAGGTTTTTGAATGTTCAGAATATCAATGTGAAGCATATTTCTTTCAATATTTAGAAGATATTCTTATTTTAGAACCCAAAAAATTAAGAGATAATATGCATAAAAGGCTTAAAGAAGCGCTTGAAAAAATAGAAAAATATAATTAGATTATATATATCATAGAGATTATTTTATTATATGATGTAAATATTTTATAAAATGCCTATAAATATATAAATAGCAGATATATGGAGGGCATTTTGATAAAAATTTTTGATGTAATTAGGAATTTAGACAAGTACGACTACTCTGATATCCATATAAAATCAGGGGAAAAAATAACAATAAGACTTTTAGGAGAAATACAGTTTTTAGATTATGTAGTAGAAGATAGTGATATAATAGTATTTCTAAAAGAAATAAATTTAGATATTTCTCAGTGCAAGAATAAAATTTTGGAAAAAGATTTTTCTTTTTCCGATAAAGAAAGTAGATATAGAGGAAATTTATTTCTTTCGATGGGAAAAATAAGCTTATCTTTGAGAAAAATATCATATGAAATTAGAACTTTTGAGCAACTTAATATCGCAATAAGAGAAAGAGATTTATGTGATTTTTCAAGTGGCTTAGTTTTTATAACGGGGGCGACTGGTTCAGGAAAGACAACAAGTTTAGCGGCTATTATTCAATATTTGAATGAAAATAGTAAAAAACATATTATTACCATTGAAGATCCAGTAGAGTATATTTTTGAAAGTAAAAATTCAATAATTACTCAGAGAGAGGTCGGTAGAGATACGACTTCATTTTCTAATGCAATAAAGTCTTCATTAAGACAAGATCCAGATGTTATTGTTATAGGAGAAATAAGAGATAAAAACACGATGAAAGCTGCTATTAATGCAGCTCAAACAGGGCATTTGTGTTTCTGTACTCTGCATACAATAGGGGCAGTAGACACAGTAGATAGGATATTGGGATTTTTTTCTAGTGAAGAAAAAGAAGAAATTAGATTTGAACTATCTATGGCATTGAGGGCAATTTTTTCTCAACAACTTGTAAAAGTAAAAGGAAAAAGAATACCCGTTCTTGAATTTTTAAATGTAGGAAAATCAATTTCAAATATAATAAAAGAGGGTAAGACAAATCAAATTCAAAATTATATTCATATCAATAGTTCAGATGGATTAATATCAATGGATTCAGAATTATTAAAGATGTACTATGAGGGTAAAATCACAGAAAAAACACTCTTAAAAATCTGCTTAGACAAAGAGTATGTACAAAAAAATATCAATAAAAAGTTTATATGAGATAGAAAAAATTGATATTTTAAGAGATAGAATATAAGTTTTAAACTTTTGTTTTAAAGGTGAGGTAAGCTGTTTTTGATATATTCTTTTATATTTGTGACTATAATTTTTAATAGTTTTTTAAGTGTTTATATTTTAAATGAAAGACAATTTGATATGAATGGAGAAAAAAAATTAGCTATCTTTATAATCATGTTTTTTTCAGTAATATGGTCATATATTTATATTGGTCAAATAGATACCTTAGTAAAACTTTTATTTTCTTTTCCATTGATTATAATAATATCTGCAGTAGATGCGAGAGAAAAAATAGTATTTGATGAAGATGTTATTTGTGGTATTATAATAGAGATAGTAATATCATTAGTCATTGAATTTAAAAAATTCTTTTATTTTGTGAAATATTTTTTTTCAGTGAAGTCATTAAGCAGTCTAAATATGATAGTAGATAACTATATACGGGGATCTATTGATATAGCTACCAAAAGTTTTTTTAGCTATGGAGTTTATTTTAATAGAAGTGTTTTCGAGTCGCTTTGGGGCTTATTTGTATTTTTTGCACTTACTTATTTTCTTGCAAAAGTGACCAATGCCATTGGTATGGGAGATGTTATTTATTTTTCCTTTCTTGGAACAATTGCAAGTTTTGGTGGATGCGTATATATCTTTTTCTCATCATTTATGGTGTGTTTTCTTTATTGTATAGTTTTAAAAATAATTAATAAAGACTTTGAGGACGGTTTGATATCTTTCACTCCGTTTATTTCTATTGGATTTATAATTTTTTGTTGTATTGCGAAATAGTCTAAAAACTGTAAATGAAAAATGATATTAATGTAAAATAAAATAGATATAACTTTAGGAAGGGTTAAGAAAAAATGTATATAATAGTAGGGCTAGGAAATCCTGGCAAAAAATATGAGCATACTAGACATAATGCGGGATTTGATGCTATAGATAAATTGGCAGAAAAGCATAATATAAAAATGGATAAATTAAAGCATAAAGCTTTACTTGGAGAAGGGAGAATAGGAACTGAGAAGGTGGTATTGATAAAGCCACAGACATATATGAATTTAAGTGGAGAATCGGTATTAAGCGCTTGTCAGTTTTACAAACCTGAGTTTGATAAAGTCATAGTGATGTATGATGATATAGATTTAGAAGTTGGAAAGCTTAGAATAAGAAAAAAAGGAAGCGCAGGCTCTCATAATGGTATGAAATCTATTATTAAATGTATCGGGACACAAGATTTTCCGAGAATAAGAATAGGTGTTTCAAAGCCACCAGAAGGATGGGACCTTGCGGATTTTGTTCTATCTAAATTCCCTAAGGAGCAGCAGAAAGATTTAGAGGAGAGCTTTGAAAGAGCTGTTCTTACTGTAGAAGAAATCATAGATTCAGGCATTGAATCAGCAATGAATAAATATAATGGTTAAGGTATGGTGTTGATAAAATGGAAGATGTATTAGTAAGCCCTCTGAAAAACAGTCCAGAATACAACGGTATACTAGATGCTATTTCAGAGAGAGATGGGAATATTCAGTTAAATGGTCTTGTTCAAGGAAGCAAGGTGAATATTGCATATTCAATTTATAAAGATACTTCAAAACAAATGCTTTATGTAACAAATACAGAATATGAGGCTAAAAAAATATATGAAGAATTAAATGTTTATATGAAAAATAAGGTTGAGTTTTTATCCGGCAATGAAATACTTTTTTATAGCCTTGATGCAAGAGATAGAAAAGTAGATGCTAGAAGGTTAAAGGCTTACTTTAGAATATTTAAAAAAGAAAAAATAATTGTTGTAACATCTATGGATGCGCTTTCTAGAAAATATGTTCCGAAGAATATAATCATGGATAATGTTTTTGATTTAAAAATCGGGCAAGTAATGGATATAGAAGAACTTTCAAATAAGTTAGTTTATTTGGGGTATCAGAGAGTGAGCAAGGTAGAAGGATTTGGACAGTTTAGCGTAAGAGGGGGAATAGTAGATATATTTACCCTTTTATATGATTATCCAATAAGACTCGAATTTTTCGACAATGAAATTGATTCTATTAGACAATTTGATATCTACACTCAAAAATCTATAGATAAAATGAAGAAAGTTACAGTAACACCTTCAAGAGAGTTTATATTCCCTGAAGATGTTATGGAAGGCATAGAGAATATTAAAAAGGAAGTTACAGAATCCACAGATGATGATGTGCTTAGAAATATTGAAAGAATAGAAAAGAAAGAATATTTTGATGGTCTTGAAAATTATGTTGAATATCTTTTTGGAGAAAAAACAGAAAGTTTAGTTCAATATTTTAATAAAGATGCAATTGTAGTAGTTGATGACATAGCACATTGTAAAGAAAGATTTAAGAATATAGTATCTGAGTTTAAGGATAATTACACTTTAAACTTAGAAAGAGGTCTTGCCTTAAAAAGTCAAGGACAGCTTCTTTTCAGTATTCACGATATTTTACATAAACTAGAAAAAAGAGTGTGTATATTTAACACTCTTTTACCCAAGTCTATAAAAGATATTAATGTAAAATATACATTTACGATGGAAAGTAGAGAAACCCCTGGTTATAACGGAAGACTTGAAATGTTTGTAGAAGAGATAAAGAGATTAAGACATTCTGGGTATAAACTACTAATAGCTACAGGAACTTCAGAAAGAGCTAAGAAAGTACATAACATGCTTTCAGAAAGTGGAATAGATAGTATATACACCACAAAGAGAGATCTCGAAATAAAAACGTCTCAGGTAGTAGTTTTAGGTGCCAATATAAGTGTTGGTTTTCAGTATCCAAAGATTAAATTCCAGATAATAACCGATAAAGAAATGGTTGGTGCTAATAAATCTGGTGTTAAGAAAAAGAAAAAGAAAAAGCAAAAAAATGCTGCTAAGATTGATTCTTTTCTTGAACTTAAAGTAGGAGATTATGTTGTACATGAAAATAGTGGTATAGGTAAGTATACTGGCATTAATCAGGTAAGTGTAGGAGGAATAAAGAAAGATTATTTAAAAATTGTATATCAAGGTGGAGATAGTCTTTATGTTCCTATAGACCAAATGGATAAGGTACAAAAATATATTGGCGGAGATGCAGAAAAGGTTAAACTCAATAAACTCGGTGGAAATGAATGGACTAAGGCAAAAAGAAAAGTAAAAAAAGAAATAGATGATATGACAAAAGAGCTTGTCGATTTATATGCCAAAAGGGAGAGTAGAAAGGGATACAAATATTCAAAAGATACTACTTGGCAGAAAGAATTTGAGGATAAATTTCCTTTTCAAGAAACAGATGACCAGTTAAAAGCTATTAAAGAAACAAAAAAAGACATGGAATCTTCAAAAGTAATGGATAGATTAGTTTGTGGAGATGTTGGCTATGGCAAGACTGAAGTTGCCATAAGAGCGGTATTTAAGGCAGTAACAGACGGAAAACAAGTAGCAGTACTTGTTCCGACTACAATATTAGCTCAGCAACATTTTAATACTTTCACAGAAAGATTTGAAGGATATCCAATTAGGGTAGAAGTTTTAAGTAGATTTAGAACTGCAAAACAACAAAAAGAAATAATAGAAGATGCTAAAAAAGGTCTAGTAGATGTACTCATAGGTACTCATAGAATAGTTTCAAAAGATATAGATATGCCAAGGTTAGGTTTAGTTGTGGTAGACGAAGAGCAGAGATTTGGAGTAAAGCACAAAGAGTCTTTGAAAAAAATTAAAGCGAATGTAGATGTTTTAACTCTATCTGCAACACCTATACCAAGAACTCTTCATATGTCTTTGAGTGGAATTAGAGATATGAGTATTATTGAAGAGCCACCACAAGAAAGATATCCTGTAATGACTTATGTAATAGAAGCGAGGGATAGTGTAATTCAAGATGAAATACATAGAGAATTAGCAAGAGGAGGACAGGTATTTTTTGTTTATAATAGAGTAGAAGGCATAGCGGAAATGGCAGCTAGGATTAAACGTTTAGTACCAGATGCTAAAATAGGAGTTGCACATGGAAGAATGTCTTCAAAAGAACTGGAAAATACAGTTTTGTCTTTCCTTTCGAAAGAATTTGACGTACTTGTCTGTACCACAATTATAGAAACAGGAATGGATATTGCAAATGCAAATACAATGATAATATATGATGCAGATAAAATGGGACTTGCTCAGCTGTATCAGTTAAGAGGCCGTGTAGGAAGAAGTACACGACAGGGTTACGCTTATCTTATGTATGAAAAAAATAAAGTTTTAAGTGAGGTTGCAGAAAAAAGATTAAAATCGATAAAAGAATTTACAGAATTTGGTTCAGGTTTCAAGATAGCAATGAGGGACCTTGAAATTAGAGGTGCTGGTGATGTTTTAGGAGCACAACAACATGGTCACATGGCAGTCATTGGATATGAACTTTATGTAAAAATGCTAAATGAAGCAATCTCTAAAATAAAAGGGGAAGAGATAGTCGAAGATATAGACGTGGAAATTAACTTAAATGTAAGTGCGTATATTCCATCAGGCTATATAGAAGACGAAATAACAAAGCTTGAAATGTATAAGAAAATTGCTACAATAGATAGTAAAGAGGATATGTTTGAGATTCAAGAAGAACTAGAGGATAGATTTTCAGATATTCCAAAAGAAACTCAAACTCTACTTAATATAGCTTACATTAAGTCTCTGTGTAAGAGATTAAGAATAGATAAGGTTAAACAATCAGGTCAAGTTATAGATTTAGAACCATTGACAAAATATGAAACAAAAGAAGTTAATGGATATGAAATCGTAATAGAGCTTGAAGATATGCTAGAGGGTATATATAAGAGACAAAAAGCCAAAAAAGAAAATTAGGAGGACAGGATTTTGAAAAAACTATTAGCTATTTTAGCGGCTTGTGTTATAGGTGTTACAACAGTTGCCTGCGTAGGCGACCCAACATTGGCCAAGGTAAATGGAGAGCCTATTAAGGCAAAAACATATGAGCAGGAATTAAAGTTTACAAAATGGATATATCAGTTACAATATGGTGATTCAGTATGGGAAATTATGAAAGCTCAGGACCCTAAGTATCAAGAAACTATGAAGAATCAGATTCTTGATAAAATGATACAAGAAAAGATATTTTTAGAATATGCAAAAAAGAATGATATAAAACCAAGTGAAAAAGAGCTTAAAGAATTTAAAGAACAGAACAAGAAACTATTAGAAGACTCTAAGACAAAAGAGGGGCTAAAGAAAGCCGGAGTAAGTGAAGAATTTCTTGAAAAGCTAGCTGAAAAATCAGCTACAATGGCAGGTGTCCAAAAGTATATAGAAAAGAAGTCTGTTCCTAGTGAAAAAGAACTAAAGGAATACTTCGAAAAGAACAATGAGAAGTTGGATGCATCTCATATACTATTAGCTACTACTGATCCAAAAACAGGAAAGCCAATGGATGAAAAGCAAAAAGCCGAAGTTAAGAAAAAAGCTGAAGAAGTTTATAAGAAAGCAAAGGCTGGAGAAGATTTTGCTAAGTTAGCCAAAGAATATTCACAGGATCCTGGTTCTAAAGAAGCAGGTGGCTCTTTAGGTCAGTTCCCTAGAGGAGCTATGGTTCCAGAATTTGAAAAAGTAGCATTTTCTTTAAAAGATGGGGAAATTTCTCAGCCAGTAGAAACTCAATTTGGTTACCATATTATAAAGTTAAATAAAAGAGTAAAACTTAACTACAATGATGTCAAAAACACAATGAAACAAGAGCTTACTCAGAAAAATATGCAAGAGTTACTAACTAAGATACAAAAAGAAGCTAAGGTTGAAAAATTTGAAGATAAGTTAAAAGAAATTAAATTTGGACCAGTTGACACAGGTAAAAAGTCTGATGATAAGAAGAAAGACAATAAGAAAACTGATGACAAAAAGGCTAACGAAAGTAAAAAAGAAAAAAATAGTTAAAAAGTTAGCTTAAATTATTCGACAAAATGGATAATAATATAGTTTATATATCCATAAGTGGATAGACAAGATAAAATTAAATAATTAGGCAAATCTCGAATTGTAGTAAACAATAAGAGCTTTGCCTTTTTTATTGCTTTTTTTTAATAAAATTAATAGATAAGCAAACAATGCAGTAGAGATAATTTTATCAAATTTTATTTAAGAAATTTGTTTTTTTATTGAGAGTATCAATAAATCTTATAAAGATATTTTTTAAAAGAAAATAGAAATAAACTATAGATTTATATTTTATAGCATACAAATTTTTTCGATTATTGAAAATAGATTACTATATAAGTGTAAAAGTAGAAGATAAGAAGATTATAAAATAATATTTTACTCAAATGAAGAAGTATATATTTTTATTAAAATGGTTCTATAATATTTAACGTTGATGGTAATAAAAAAGTCTTCTTGGTCGAAA
>JAHHSS010000058.1 GCA_020025095.1 Peptostreptococcus sp. | reverse complement strand
ATCTAAATATGAATATATTGGGGTTTTTATAGATATATGATACAAATAATTAATAATAAGTTTATTTTATTTTATTTGGAAGGAGTGTTTTATATGAAAAAAGGTGAAAGCAAGCAAGGTTCATCAAAAAACTTATCATTAATGAGTTTGGTTGTGATGAATATTGTAGCTGTTGTTAGTTTGAGAGGATTACCAGCAGAAGCAGAGTATGGTTTAAGTTCTATCTTTTACTATATATTTGCAGCTATAATGTTCTTAATACCGGTATCCCTAGTAGCGGCAGAATTGGCTTCTACATATCCACAAAAGGGTGGAGTTTTCAGATGGGTAGGTGAAGCTTTTGGACCAAGATTAGCATTTTTAGCAATGTTTTTGCTATGGTCTGAGGTGACTATTTGGTTCCCAACTGCACTTACATTTGGAGCAGTATCTCTAGCTTTTATGAATCCGAATACAGCTCATGCTGCGGCTTTATCATCAAATAAGATTTTTGTATTAGCAATAGTATTAGTTATTTATTGGGGTGCAACTTTTATAGCAACAAAGGGAACTCAGGCTTTTGCAAAAGTATCTAAATGGGGCGGAATTATTGGTACAATAATTCCAGCGATTATTTTGATTGTATTGGGATTTGCGTTTGTATTTTCAGGACAAACTCCTCAGATAGAGATTTCATGGAAGGACGTGCTACCAGATTTCACTAAGTTCGATAATGTCGTTTTAGCTGCTAGTATATTCCTTTTCTATGCAGGTATGGAAATGAATGCTATACACGTTACTGAAGTGGATAATCCTAAGAAAACTTATCCATTAGCCATATTTATTGCAGCAATAGGTACAGTTACAATATTTGTACTTGGAACATTGGCAATTGCGTTTGTAATACCACAAAAAGATATAAGTTTGACTCAAAGTCTTCTTATAACTTACTACAAGATGTTTGAATGGGCAGGTGTACCGTTCTTAGCACCAATTGTTGCATGCGCACTAGCTGTAGGTGTTTTAGCTGGTATAGTAACTTGGGTTTCTGGTCCTTCAGCAGGTATGCTTACTATAGGTAAGGCAGGATATTTACCAAGATGGTGGCATCACACTAATGAGCATGGAGTAGCTACACACATTCTACTATTCCAAGGTATGTTAGTAACACTATTATCAATATTATTTGTAGTTTTACCTTCTGTTCAGGCAGCATATCAGATTATGAGTCAGTTGACTACAATATTATATCTAATAATGTACTTATTAATGTTTGCATCAGCAATTCATTTAAGATACAGTCAGCCAAATAGACCAAGACCTTATCGTATACCAGGTGGAGATGCAGGTATGTGGATTATTGCAGGTTTAGGATTTATAGGTTCTGCAACAGCTTTAATCTTTAGTTTCATACCACCAGGACAGATAAGTGTAGGAAGCCCTGTGACTTATGTGGCAATATTGGTTGTTTTAATGCTTGTATTCTGTTCAATACCATTTATAATATTTGCTTGTAAAAAAGATCATTGGAAAGATGAAAATTCAGATTTCGCACCGTTTACATGGCAAATAGAAAATGTACACCCAGGTGTACCAAATCATTCAGACTCTGAAACAGAAGAATTAGTTCACAGACATATAAAATCTAAGAAAGATAAAGTGCTTAAAAAGTAGATAAGAGAGGCGATATTATGTGTAACAATATTATGCAGGCTATACTTAATTCTATAGAAAAGTATAAAGATATCAAAGAAGGCAAAAATGCATCATATATACCATGTTTAGCAGAAGTAGATCCTAATCTATGTGCTCTTACAGTAGTAAGCAAAGATGGAGAAATATTTTCTGCTGGCGATGACGAATATAGGTTTGCAATTGAATCTATATCAAAAGTTTGTACATTGGCTCTTGCTATGGAGGATTTAGGTCCTGAAAAAATAAGACAAAAAATAGGTGATAGTCCAACAGGATTACCATTTAATTCTGTAATAGCTTTGGAGTTACATAAGGATAAACCGTTAACTCCACTTGTTAATGCAGGTGCTATGGCTACTACAAGCATAATAAAAGCTAAAGATAAAGAGGAAAGATGGAAAAGAATTCTGGATTTTCAAAAGAAAATGATGAGCGATAAGGTTGAGCTATCAGAGGAAGTAAATGAGTCTGAGCAGACAACAAATTTCCATAATAAAGGAATAGCGTGGTTGCTTTATTCAGCTAAACATATATTCTGTGATCCTATGGAGGCTTGCGAAGTTTATACTAGGCAATGTTCAACACTTGTTTCATCAAAAGATTTGGCTACTTTAGCAGCTACTTTGGCAAATAAAGGTAAGAATCCTATTACGAAAGAGCAAGTTATAAAGGAAAGTCATATTTCACATATTTTAGCAGAAATGACAATGGAGGGAGTATATGAACAATCAGGAGATTTTGCATATACAGTTGGTTTACCTGCTAAGAGTGGAGTAGGAGGAGGCTTATTAGCTGTAGTTCCTGGTCGTTTTGGAATAGCTGCATTTGCCCCACCTTTAAATAAATATGGAAATAGTGTTAAGGGAATTAAAATGATTAAGCATTTAGCTAAAGAATTAGATTGTAATATATATAAGTAGAAAGGATGATTGAAATGGCTTTACATGTAAAAGATAATAATGAAACTTTTGATAGTATATATGGCAGTAGAATGGGAGATTTAGAACTTCCAAAAAATAAAATGCCGGAAAATCAAACTAATCCAGATGTAATATTAGAAGTTGTTAAAGACGAATTATTTTTAGACGGTAATGCAAGACAAAATTTAGCGACTTTCTGTCAGACTTGGGAAGAAAAGCAAGTTCATGAACTTATGGATATATCAATAAATAAAAATCTTATAGACAAAGATGAGTATCCTCAAACTGCTGAAATAGAAAAGAGATGTGTAAATATTTTAGCTGACTTATGGAATCCATCTGAGAATGAAGAACCAATAGGAACTTCAGGAATAGGATCTTCAGAAGCTTGTATGCTTGGTGGTATGGCTATGTTATGGAGATGGAGAGAAAAAAGACAAAAAGAAGGTAAGCCTTTTGATAAACCAAATCTAGTTTGCGGACCAGTACAAGTTGTATGGGAAAAATTCTGTAGATATTGGAATGTTGAAATACGTCAGATACCTATGGAAAAGGATAGATTTTATATGAATCCAGAATCCATGATGGAATACTTAGATGAAAATACTATTGGTGTTGTATCAACATTCGGACTAACATTTACAGGAAAGTATGAACCAATAGAAGATCTTTGCAAGGCTTTAGATGAATATGAAAAGAAAACAGGTATAAGCATAGATTTACATGTAGATGCTGCTAGTGGTGGCTTCTTAGCCCCATTCTGTGCACCAGATATAAAGTGGGATTTTAGACTAGATAGAGTAAAATCAATCAGTACATCAGGTCATAAGTTTGGTTTAGCCCCACTTGGTGTAGGCTGGGTAATATGGAGAGATAAGAAGTATTTACCAGAGGATTTAGTTTTCCATGTAAATTATCTAGGTGGAGATATGCCTGTATTCCAAATTAATTTCTCAAGACCAGCAGGGCAGATTATTTCACAGTATTATTTATTCCTAAGACTAGGTAAAGAGGGTTATAGAAAGATTCATTCTAATTGCTATGACACAGCCCAGTATATTGCAAAAGAAATGGAAAATTTAGGTATATTTGATATCATAAATTATGGAAAGCCAGAAGAAGGAATACCAGCGACTGCTTGGAAGTTTAAAGACGGAGTTGATCTTGGATTTAACTTATATGACTTGGCAGATAAGTTAAGAGTTAGAGGATGGCAGGTTCCTGCATATTCATTGCCAGCAAATGCAGAAGAAGTAGTAGTACAAAGAGTATTGGTAAGACAGGGATTTGGATATGATATGGCTTGTATTCTTGTAAGAGATATTAAAAAGTCAATAGAGGAGCTAAAGTCTCATAAACCTATAAAGTCTTTAGATGAAAAGAATCATGGTGGATTTAAGCACTAAATCAAAATATAAGTAAATATGAAAATGCTGATAGAAGATTGCCTATCAGCATTTTTATCTATTTTTATTTAATTTTCAATATAAATATTAAATAAATAAAAAAATTTATAATATCAGAAATTTATTTAACAATTAGAAATTTAAATATCGAATTTAATATTTTTGATTTCAATTTTTTAAAAAAGTATTGCATATTATGCAATTTATTGTTAATATTAAGACAATAAATAATTATAATTTGCTAAAAAGGAGGAAAAGTAGAATGAAGGGTTATGCAATGTTAGAAATAAATAAAGCAGGATGGGTTGAAAAGCCAAAGCCAGTGGCAGGTCCACTAGATGCTATAGTTCGCCCAGTAGCAGTAGCAGTATGTACTTCAGATACGCATACTTTACACGGTGGTGCTGGAGATTTAAAAAATCGTATTTTAGGTCATGAGGCTGTAGGTATTGTAGATGAGGTTGGTTCTGAAGTTAAAAGAATTAAACCAGGTGATTTAGTAGTAGTAAACTGTGTTACACCTGACTGGAGTGCTTTATCAGTACAAGAACCAAATGAAAATTGTAGCCATGATCATGGTCCTTTGGCAAGTTTTAAATTCTTATTCCAAAAGGATGGTGTGTTTGCAGAATATTTCCATGTTAACTATGCAGATGCAAACTTGGCAATTTTACCAGAGGGTGTATCAGTTGAGGATGCTTTGATGACTACAGATATGATGTCTACTGCTTTTCATGGAGTAGAAAATGCTGAAATTAAATATGGAGATACAGTAGTAGTTTATGGAATAGGACCTGTTGGATTAATGGCAATTGCTGGTGCAGCTTTGGCTGGTGCAGGAAGAATTATAGGTATTGGAACTAGAGAAAATTGTGCTAAATTAGCAAGAGAATACGGTGCTACAGACATTATTAGTTATAAAGATGGGGATATACCTACTCAGATTAAAGAACTTTGTGGTGGTTTGGTAGATAAGGTAATTTTAGCTGGAGGAACTTGTGACTGTATTGATGACTCCCTAAAGATGGTAAAGCCTAATGGAATTATATCAAATATAGTGTTCTTCGATCCTAGTGAAACAGTTTCTTTCCCAGCAACTGATTGGCACTTGGGAATGGGAAATGTTACTATTAAAAGTGGATTCTGCCCAGGAGGAGCAAGAAGAATTGAAAGACTACTTGAGTTAATAAAGCATGGAAGAGTTAAACCAGGAAAAATGTTAAATTATCGTTTTGAAGGTTTAGAATCTATTCCAGAGGCTGTAAAAGTAATGGATGAAAAGCCTAGAGATTTAATAAAACCATATGTATATATTGGTGATAAATAAAATTAATGATAAATTAAAATATAAAAATAAAATTTCTATTTATTAGTTATAAAAAAATATATGGTGTGATAAAAATACTTGCCTACAAGCTTTTAAAGTAGGCAAGTATTTATTTTATGTAAAGACGAGTTTTAAACCTACTTAGTAAGAAAAAATTTCTATCCTATAGTTTTAAATATAAAAGTAATTTTGTTTTTAATTTATTAATAGTTTGATTTAAAATTAACTATTATTTTAATGTTATATAAAATTATAAACTAAGCAAGTCTCTTTTTAAAAAGCTTAAAAATTATTGTAATTGTATTATAAGTAAAAAATTTATAAAAATATTGACAATTTACTTTTATACATATATAATTAAACATAAATTAATAATAACCAGTGATGGAGAGAGTAGCACAAATGGATTTTCAGCGAGCTAGGAGTTGGTGTGAGCCTGGTATTGAAGTTTGAAGTGAAGAGAGCTTCGGAGGTTGCTAGATGAAACTAGAGTACTTTAGCAGGTTTCCCGCCTTAAGGGTTTGAGTGGATAGACTATCTATCAAAAAGAGTGGTAACGCGGTAATTCGTCTCTTGAGCATATGCTCGAGAGATTTTTTTATACACACAATCCGGAAATGTGTATAGTTTTTAAATTATCGTAATTGATAGGGATAGTTTATCAAAAAGAGTGGTAACGCGGTAATTCGTCTCTTGAGTATAAACTCAAGAGACTTTTTTTATAGGCGTTTATATAGTTATTAGATTTGCAAATAAAAATTGGTCCTAGGATATAAAAATATATTTATGAAAAGAGGAAAAATAATGGAAAAAATAGTATTAGCATATTCAGGAGGATTAGATACCTCAGTAATAATACCTTGGTTGAAGGAAAATTATGATAATGTAGAAGTGATAGCTGTTTGTGGAGATGTAGGTCAGGGTGACGAAACAAAAGAAGTGTATGAGAAAGCTATAAAAAGTGGAGCATCAAAGTGTTATATAGTAGATTTGAAGGAAGAATTTGTAGAAAATTATGTCTGGAAACTAATAAAAGCTTCTGCAAAGTATGAAGGGAAATATCTTTTAGGAACTTCTGTTGCTAGACCGCTAATATCAAAAGCATTAGTGGAGGTAGCTGAAAAAGAGGGCGCTAAATATATATGTCATGGTGCAACTGGAAAAGGAAATGATCAGGTAAGGTTTGAATTAGCTATTAAAGCTTTAAATCCAGATATAAAAATAATTGCTCCGTGGAGAGTTTGGGATATTAAATCACGTGAAGATGCAATTGATTATGCGAAAAAACATAATATAGAGATAGGTGTAACTAAGAAGCGTCCATATAGTATGGATAGAAATCTCCTACATCTTAGTCATGAAGGAGGAGACCTTGAAAATCCAGCAAATGAACCTATAAAGGATTTGTGTTTAATATCCAAGACACCAGAAAATGCAGCTGATACTCCAGAATATGTAGAAATAGAATTTGAAAAAGGTGTACCAGTAGCTATAAATGGAAAAAAGATGAAGGCTTTAGAGTTATTGGAATATGTCAATGAAGTTGCGGCAAAGCATGGTATAGGGATATTAGATATGGTAGAAAATAGATTAGTGGGAATGAAATCTAGGGGGGTATATGAAACTCCAGGTGGTAGCTTGTTAATGGAAGCGCATACTTGTCTAGAATCTCTTACTTTAGATAGAGATACCCTATCTTTTAAATCTCATGTAGCAATTAAATATTCTGAATTATTGTATAATGGATTGTGGTTTACACCTTTAAAAGAAGCACTTGATGAATTTATAGATAGCACACAGAAAACTTGTACAGGTGTGGTGAGAATGAAACTATATAAAGGAAATTGTATTTCAGTTGGAATGACTTCGCCATATTCTCTGTATAGTGAGGATTTAGCAACTTTTGGAGAAGATGATATATACAATCAAGCAGATGCTGAAGGTTTTATTAATTTGTTTGGTTTACCTTTGAAGGTTAATTCAATTATGAAAAAAAAGAATGGAATTAAATAAGGAGGATTGCATGGAAAAATTATGGGGCGGAAGATTTCAAAAGAATACAAGTAAATTAATGGAAGATTTTAATTCGTCTATACAATTCGATTGCAAGTTATATGAATATGATATTGTGGGTAGTATAGCTCATGCTACTATGTTGGGTAAAGTTGGAATAATATCTGAAGAAGATGCTAAAAAGATAATTGAATCATTAAAAGAAATTAAATCAGATATAGATTCAGGAAAAGTAGAGTTCAAAACAGAACATGAAGATATACATATGAATATAGAAGTTTTATTAACACAAAAAATAGGTGATATAGGTAAAAAACTACATACAGCAAGAAGCAGAAATGATCAGGTTGCACTGGATGTAAGAATGTACACTAGAGATAAGGTTGAAGAAATAATAGAACTTCTAAAAGAATGGCTGAAAACACTGATAGAACTTTCTGAAAAAAACATAGACTTTATAATGCCAGGATATACACATTTGCAAAGGGCACAGCCGGTACTCTTTTCTCACAATATAATGGCATATGCACAAATGGCTAAGAGAGATGTAGAGCGATTAAAATCGTGGTTAGTTATACATAATGTGCTTCCACTAGGTAGCGGAGCTCTTTCAGGAACTACATTTCCAATAGATAGACAATTTGTAGCAGAACTTTTAGGGTTTGAGCAAGTAAGTATGAATTCTATTGACGGTGTGAGTGATAGAGACTTTATTATAGATTTTTTAAGCCATGCAAGTGTAGGAATGATGCATTTGAGTAGAATGTGTGAAGAATTAATTATATGGTCTAGTCAAGAATTTCATTTCGTTGAAATGGATGATGAATATAGCACAGGAAGTTCTATGATGCCACAAAAAAAGAATCCTGATGCAGCGGAGTTAGTAAGGGGAAAGACAGCTAGAGTTTATGGAGATTTGATGAATATACTTACTTTGATGAAGGGACTTCCACTTGCTTATAATAAAGATATGCAAGAGGATAAAGAATGTTTATTTGATGGGGCAGAAACTTGGATAAAGTGTATAAGCATAATGATTCCTATGATTAAAACTATGAAAATATGTGACAAAAATATGGAAAATGCTGCAAAGGGCGGGTTTACAAATGCAACAGACCTTGCGGATTATTTAGTCAAAAAGGGAATAGCATTTAGAGATGCCCATAAAATAACAGGAGAAATTGTACACTACTGTATCGAAAAAAATATTAATATAGAAGATATTGATATTGAAGAATTTAAAAATTTCGATAAATTAATAGAAAAAGATGTTTATGATTTTATTGATATAAAAAATTGTTGCGAGCTTAGAAATTCAATTGGAGGCACTAGCAGTATGCAAGTTTTGGAATCAATAAATGCAATGAAAAAATATATTAAAAATATATAAAAGAGAGGCTAATATTTGAGCTAGTCTTAAAAAATTTGATTTTTAATGCGTAACAGATTTTATATCTGTTACGCATTTTTTATTTATCCAATTAGTAATTTTTCCTGTATTGAACAGGGCTTAAGAAAGCCAATTTTTTTTAATTCTTTTATTATAATACTTAATAAAGGCTTCTATTTTTATATTTAATTCTTCAAAACTATTATATATAGTAGCATAATAGATATCTTGTTTTGGAAAACTAAAAAATTTCCATAACAGAAATATCGGAATAATTTATAGCTTAAAGGTGAATTGAGTCAAATATTAAAGAAAAAATAGAATATTATTATAATTTATTTAAAATAGTACATAAATGAATCGATACAATCTAAAAAAGTTATCTTTTTAGATTATTTTATCATTATAAAGCTTGAAGTTTTCATCATTGAAAAGTATTATTAAAAATAGAGGGGGATATCAGTAGTAAGATAAATAGTTCTTGTAAGGAGAGTAGAAATGGAGTTTAATGATTTAAAAAGACAATATCAAATTTTGAAAGAGGATCTAGATGAGCATATTGCTGAAATAATGGCAGAGGCAAGATTTTTAAATGGTGAAGAAATTAAAAAATTGGAAGAGAGATTAGCAGACTATATTGGTGTTAAATATTGTGTATCTTGTGGAAGTGGAACAGATGCCTTGATGCTTTCTTTTCTTGCCTATGGAATAGGAAAAGGTGATGCTGTATTTTGCCCAGATATGACATATATTGCATCAGTTGATCCAGCTTGTATAATAGGTTCAACTCCAGTATTTGTAGACATAGATTCAGATACATATAATATAGATCCTGAAAAATTAGAAGAAGCCATTATAAAAGTAAAAGAAGAGGGAAAATTAAGGGCAAGGGCTGTAGTTGCGGTTGATTTTTTAGGAAATCCTGCAAAATTGGACAAATTAATGGATATTTGTGAAAGGCATGATTTAATTTTAATAGAAGATGCAGCTCAAAGCTTTGGTTCTACTTATTTAGGTAAAAAGTGTGGTGCTTTTGGCCATATATCTTGTACTAGCTTTTTCCCAACCAAGCCTTTGGGGTGTTATGGTGATGCTGGTGCAGTATTTACAAATGATGAGAAAGTAAAAAAACTTTTGGAATCTTATAAGGCTCACGGAAGGGGAAAAGAAAAATACGATAATATTAGAATAGGAATAGGTTCTAGAATTAATACAATACAAGCCGCAGTTTTATTACATAAATTAGACTTGTTTGAAGATGAATTAATAAAAAGAAAAAATATAGCAAAAAAATATGATGATGCGTTTAAGGATATTTTTAAAATACAAAAGTTAGAGGCCGATGCTGAAAGTGCCTATGCTCAATATGCTATATTAACAGAGAATACACAGCAAAGAGATTTTATAATAGAGAGCTTGAAGGAAAAAGATATACCGACTATGGTCTATTATCCTAAGGGAATGCATAAGATGAAGGTTTTCGAAGATATTTCTCAGGGAGATTTTACAAATTCAGATAGATATGCAAACTGTAATATCTGCCTGCCTTTTTCTCCATATTTAACAGAAGAAGAGCTAGATACTGTAATAAGGGCAATAAAAGAAGCTGTAAAAAAATAAGACACTAAAAAATT
>JAHHSS010000057.1 GCA_020025095.1 Peptostreptococcus sp. | reverse complement strand
TCTTTCGACCAAGAAGACTTTTTTATTACCATCAACGTTAAATATTATAGAACCACTAAAAAAGCAATATAATTTTCATCACAATTTCATATAGTTTCTTGAGAATAAAGGGTTGTACAAATGCACAACCCTTTTTCCATAAGCTTAATATTTAATTAATTTTGAAGTTTATATTTGAAATATCTATTTTTTGTTTTTTTTACTTAATTGTTATTTATTTCATCTAAACTATATACCTTCATGATATTTGAGTTTACATGTTTTCTATTTACTGAAACCATGGCCTTTAATGTATCTAAAGAAGTCATTATTTCAGTCTGGAATTCTATTGCAATTCTTCTCATTTTAAATCCATCTCTTGTAGAGTCATTTCCCTTTGTAGGTGTATTTACCACTATATCAACTTCTTTATTTCTTATTACGTCTAATATATTTGGTCTTGGCTCTTCTACTCTATTTACTACATCGCATCTTACTCCAGCATCTTTTAAAGCTTTTGCAGTCCCTTCTGTAGCTACAAATTCATACCCTAATTCAGCCATACCTTTAGCAATTTCTATAAACTCAGCCTTATCATTATCATTTATTGTTGCTAGTATTTTCTTCTTTGTATCTGATATTCCTTGGCCCGCAGCTAAAAATCCTTTGTATAAAGCTTCTTCCAAGCTTTCACCTACTCCTAAAACCTCTCCTGTAGACTTCATTTCTGGTCCCAGACTTACTTCAACTCTAGATAGTTTTGACATTGAGAATACTGGAACCTTTACACAAACATATTTTGATGTTTTATATACGCCTGTTCCATACCCAAGGTCTGATAATTTTTCTCCCAACATACATTTTGTAGCAAGGTCTACTATAGGTACTCCACTTACCTTTGATATATAAGGAACTGTACGACTTGCTCTTGGATTTACTTCTATTATGTACAATTCTCCCTTGTATTCTATAAACTGTATATTTACCATTCCCAAGACATTTAAGTTAAGTGCCATTTTCTTTGTATATTCATATATTTTTTCTTTTATTTTATCCGATACACCTTGACTAGGATACATTGTTATACTATCTCCTGAATGTATACCCGCTCTTTCAAGGTGTTCCATTATTCCAGGTATAAGTATATCCTTTCCATCACAAATTGCATCTACTTCAATTTCTGTACCTGTAAGGTACTTATCTATCAGTACGGGGTTGACTGCATCTCTTTCAAATGCATCTTCTAAATATTGCGTTAGCCTTTTTTCATCATATGTTATTTCCATCCCTTGTCCGCCCAAAACATATGATGGTCTTACAAGAACAGGATATCCTAAACTTGTGGCTACCTCTATTCCTTCTTCTACTGTCCAAACACCTTTTCCTTTTGGTCTATTTATCGAAAGTTTTTCAAGTAACTCATCAAACTTTTCTCTATCTTCAGCTGCATCTATATCCTTAAAATCTGTTCCAAGTATATTTACTTTCTTTTCAGATAAAAACTTTGCAAGTTTAATGGCAGTTTGACCACCGAATTGAAGTATTACACCATCTGGTTTTTCTTTTTGTATTATATTATAAACTTCTTCTTCTGTAAGAGGTTCAAAATATAATTTATCTGATGTATCAAAATCTGTACTTACTGTTTCAGGATTATTGTTTATTATTATTGTTTCTATACCAAGTTTTCTCAAAGATTTTACACAGTGTACTGAGCAATAATCAAATTCTATCCCTTGTCCTATTCTTATAGGCCCTGAGCCCAAAACTATTACTTTCTTTCTATTGCTTACCTCTACTTCATCATATTCATCATATGTTGAGTAGTAATATGGTGATAGTGCTTCAAACTCTCCTCCACAAGTGTCAACCATTTTATAGGAAGCTTGTATATTATAAAGTGTTCTTAGCTCTAGTATGTTTTCTGATGAAATTCCCATAAGGTCACTTATCCCCTTATCCGAGAAGCCCTTCTTTTTAAGTTCAAGAAGATATTCTTTTGACAAATCTTCTATACTCATTACTCTCAGTTTTTCTTCTTGCTCTACTATCCACTTAAATTTATTGATAAACCATTCATCCATTCCTGTTATCTGATTTATCATTTCTATCTTATATCCTCTTCTTAACATTTCTGCAAGGTCAAATATTCTTTCATCATCTGGTACTACTACACTCTTCTTTAGCTGAGATAAAGTTTTTCCCTCAGATACTTTATGAACAAGCGAGTACTTTCCTGTTTCAAGAGATCTTATTCCTTTTAAAAAGGCTGCTTCAAAGTTTGAACCTATACTCATGATTTCTCCTGTTGCCATCATCTTAGTTCCAAGCTTTCTATTTGCTTGTTTAAATTTATCAAAAGGCCACTTTGGTATCTTCACAACTACATAATCAAGTGTTGGTTCAAAGCAAGCATTCGTCTTTTTTGTTACTGCATTTTCTATTTCATCTAATGTATATCCAAGCGCAATCTTTGCTGCAACTTTTGCTATAGGATAACCAGTTGCCTTTGATGCAAGTGCAGAAGATCTTGATACTCTTGGATTTATTTCTATTATTGCATACTCATAACTTTTTGGATTTAAGGCGATCTGAACATTACATCCTCCCTCAACTCCTATTGCATCTATTATTTTCAATGATGCCGTTCTAAGCATCTGGTACTCTACATTAGATAAAGTTTGACTAGGGGCTACAACTATTGAATCACCTGTATGTACTCCTACAGGATCTATATTTTCCATATTGCAAACAGTTATACAGTTTCCATTTGAATCCCTCATAACTTCATACTCTATTTCTTTCCAACCCTTTATGCACTTTTCAAGTAGGCACTGAGTTACTGGGCTTAACTGAAGACCATGAGTTAATATTTCTATTAATTCATCTTCTGTTTCAGCTATCCCTCCTCCTGTTCCTCCAAGAGTATAGGCTGGTCTTACAACCACTGGATAACCAATCTTTTGAGCGTACCTTAGTCCATCTTCTAAAGTAGTCACTATGTCGCTTTCTATCACTGGTTCTCCTATTTCCTTCATTACTTCTCTAAAAAGATCTCTATCCTCACCTTTTTTTATTGATTCAACAGGAGTGCCTATCATCTTAACTTTGTATTTATCGAGAACACCTGCTTCATGAAGCTCTACTGCAAGATTAAGCCCAGTCTGACCACCCATACCTGCAAGTATACTATCTGGTCTTTCCTTAGCAATAATTTTTTCTATAAATTCTACTGTTAATGGCTCTATATATATTTTGTCTGCTATTTCTTGGTCCGTCATTATTGTAGCTGGATTCGAGTTTACAAGTACTACCTCTACCCCTTCTTCTTTTAAGGCTTGGCAAGCCTGTGTCCCAGAATAATCAAACTCTGCTGCTTGTCCTATTATTATAGGTCCTGAACCTAATACCAATGTTTTCTTTATACTCTCTATTTTAGGCATAATATCTCTCCTTCATTATCTATATAAAATTCCATTCTTGTATTTTTACTCAGCTAATTCCATAAACTTATCAAATATATACTCACTATCTAGTGGTCCCGGACAAGCTTCTGGATGGTACTGAACGCTATATATTGGAAAATTTTTATGTCTCATTCCTTCCACTGTATTGTCATTCAGGTTTATTTGAGTTACATCTACATCTTCAGGCACATTATTTACATAGTATCCATGATTCTGAGCTGTAATAAATATTTTTCCTGCTTCTAAATCTTTTACTGGATGATTTCCACCTCTGTGGCCAAACTTCAATTTATCTGTTGTCCCACCTAATGCTATTGCTAAAATTTGATGCCCTAGGCATATTCCAACTATAGGTTTTTTACCTATCATATATTTTACATTAGCCACTATATCCTGAAGATCTGCTGGATCTCCAGGCCCGTTCGATAAAAATATAAGGTCTGGATTTATTTTTAAAACATCGTCTGGATTTGTTTCAGCTGGAAAAATTGTAATATCACAATCTCTCTTTAAAAAATTTCTTATTATATTATCCTTTACTCCGAAATCCATTATAGCAACTTTCTTGCCCTCGCCTTCTATATGCTCAATTTCCTTTCTTCCTACTATTCTTACAGCTTGAGTATTATCAAAAGCATCTATCTTGGATTGTATGCTTGAAAGCTTAGTATGTTCAGTAGTTATTATACCTCTCATTGTTCCTTTATTTCTAAGAATCTTCGTAAGTGCTCTTGTATCTATTCCTTCAAGTCCTATTACTTTACTTTGTCTAATGTATGTATCTAAATCCATTTCACATCTGAAATTTGACGGCATATCACTTTTTTCTCTTACTATAAACCCTCTTACTTGTATTCTATCAGATTCTCTATCTTCAAGATTTATACCATAATTTCCAACTAATGGATAGGTTATTGTTACAATCTGTCCATAATATGATGGATCCGTTAATATTTCTTGATAACCTGTCATAGAAGTATTAAATACTACTTCTCCTACACTATCTTCTTTTGTATATCCAAATACTTTTCCCTCAAATATAGTCCCGTCTTCTAGTATTAATCTGCCTTTCATATACATCCTCCTAGCTTACTATCTTAAACTCATATATTTATATCACTGATTCAATTTCTTTTACTATTTCATCTGCTGCCTTTGAAGCATCTTCCGCCCTAGTAATAGGTCTACCTACTACTATTGTCTTAGCGCCTTTTCTTATTGCTTCACTCGGAGTTACAACTCTTTTTTGATCTCCACTTTCTGAATTTTGTGGTCTAATACCCGGACACACTGTCATAAAATCTTCTCCACAAGCTGCTACTATTTTATCTACTTCCCTCGCTGAACATACAACTCCGTCAAGACCAGCTTCTTTCGCTAGCTTTGCCCTCTTAATTGCTGCTTCTTCTGTTCCTATATTACAGCCTATATCAGATAAATCTTCATTACTTAGGGAAGTAAGGACTGTTACACCTATAATTAATGGCTTTTCTATATTTAATCTTTCTGATTCTTCTTTGGCAATTTGGGCACATTGTCTCATACCTTCTATATCCGACACGTGAATTGTCATCATCCATACACCGTCTTTTATAGCTGCCCTTACTGCTGACTTCATAGTGTTAGGAATATCATGAAATTTAAGATCAAGGAAAATTTTCTTTCCTTTTGATTTTAGATAGTCGACAGTTCTTCCTCTTGATGCTATATAGTTTTCTAATCCTACCTTATATATTTCTACACTGTCTTCTAGTGACTCTATTAAGTTAACTGCTTTTTCATAATTGTCTGTATCGATTGCTACGATTAATTTTTCTTTTCCATTTACCATAATTTAGCTCCTCTTCCGATTAAGCCTATATGTCTTTTAAAAAATTTAAACGGTTGATTATATTTATCCTTCTTAGTGAAAGGCATAAAAAAATCCTTACACCAGAGGCGTAAGGATATAATAATCTATATATTAAATCTGTTGCATAGAATTTTTCGCTTTGCAACAAATTATATCAGCTTTTGCTGACAACCTTGAGGTTGTTATCCTTCCCAGTCTCTCTGGACCAGCTTAAAAGACTTAATCTAATTTTATTAGTATAGATACTGTTGCATCTCTGTACAACCTACTCTCGTATCTTGTAGATTATGATAACACACTTATAGTTTTTTTACAATGAGTTTTAGAAAAAATTTATTTTTATTAAATATCCCTTTTGTATAAATATATTTAACTTAAAAGCACTATTTTTCTTCTAAGTAAGTAAATATTTTCATAGTGTTTTATATGATAAATTCTTCATTAAATATTTTTCCTACTTAACTTAATCAATTTCCTGCTTACTTAATCAACTTTTTTAATTTACAAGTTCGAAATCTTCAGCTAAAACTCTTACAGCTTTTTCACATTGCTCAATGTCTACTGTTACTGAAATTGTTATTTCAGATGTACTTATAAGGTCTATATTTATATCATTTTCTCCCAAGCTACTGAACATTCTAGATGCTATGTTTGAATGTGTCATCATTCCAGCTCCAACAACACTTACCTTAGCAATATTTTCATTTATAACTACTCTTTCTGCACCTATTTCTTCACCTATTTTTTCCAAAATATTAGCAGCTTCTCTTGCTTCATCTGATGAGCATGTAAATGCTATATCGTTAATATTTTTTATTTGAGCACTTTGAACTATCATCTGTACATTTATATTTTCATCAGCAAGTGCCTTTAGTATTTTTGCTGCAGTACCTGGAGTATCTGGCACACCAAATATTACTACTTTTGCTACATCTTTATCATGCGCAATACCTGTTATTAAACCATCATGTTCCATATCTAATACCTCCTTTTTTACAATAGTTCCTATATCGTGACTAAAACTTGATCTTACATGAATTTCTACCCCATGAGTTTTCCCAACTTCCACGGACCTTGGATGTAAAACCTTAGCCCCTAAAAGAGCCAACTCTAACATTTCATCATAACTTACTGCAGAAAGTTTTCTAATATTTGGAACAATTCTTGGGTCGCAAGAATATACACCGTCAACGTCTGTAAATATTTCACACAAATCTGCATTAAGAGCTGCAGCAACAGATACCGCTGATGTATCCGATCCACCTCTTCCAAGTGTAGTTATATCATGTTCTTCCGTTTCTCCTTGAAAACCAGCAATAATTATTATATTATCATTTTCAAGTTCCTTCTTTAACCTATTAGATACAATATTTACTATTTTTGCTTTACTGTATTTTGAATCTGTTCTTATCCCTGCCTGTGGCCCAGTAAGGGAAACAGCTTTTTCTCCTAATGAGTCAATTGCCATCGCTAGCAAAGACATAGAAATTTGTTCTCCAGTTGACAACAACCTATCCATTTCTCTTTTTGGTGGCGAACTGCTAATTTCGCCTGCTAGCTTTATTAAATTATCAGTAGTCTTTCCCATAGCTGATACAATTGCTACTACTTGATTTCCACTTTTTTTACAATCAACTATACGTCTTGCAACTTTCATTATTTTTTCTACATCTGCTACTGAACTTCCACCATATTTTTGTACTACTATCCCCATTTATTTATCACCTCAATTTATTTCACACAAAGCAGCTCTACTACAAGGTTTTAATACTACTGATTTTCCTAAAATTCCATTTTTATCAGCAATATTATCAAACGCAATTTTCACTTTACAGCTATTTTTTTCATCTGAGTATGCTATTATAGTTGAACCTGCACCACTTAAGGAAAAAGCAAATGCACCTGCTTGAATGGCACCTTCTTTAAACTCATCAAAACTTTTTATTAATTTTTTCCTATATGGCTCATGTATTTTATCATCCATTACCTTGCCTATCAAAGCTTTGTCATTGTTTAAAAAACCCATTACTAGTAATGCAAGGTGAGAACTATTATGAACAGCATCACTTATCGACACTTCTTTAGGTAAAACTTCTCTTGAGTCTTTAGTAGAAACCTCATAGTCAGGTATGAAAAGTATACATTCGATATCATCTGCAATATCAATTCTTCTATATATTACCTCTCCGCCCCCTGTTTTTGTAGAAACTATCATTCCTCCAAGAAGTGCTGGTACTACATTATCAGGATGTCCTTCTATCTCTGTTGCTAGGCTTAGCATTTCTTCATCTGATAAGGGAAAGTTCATAAGTGCATTTGCACACATAATGCCTCCTACAATAGCAGTAGCACTTGAGCCCATACCTCTTGCAAGTGGAACTCCATTTATTATTTTTAATTTATATCCCTTTGGATATTTCCCGATATAATCAAATACCTTATTCATGCAATTAATAACAAGGTTATCCTCTATTTTTAATTTTTCACTTTCCAAACCCTCTATTGAAACATCAATCACATCATTTGCTTCACATTCAAATACAGAATATTGAGATAGTGCCATCCCCATTGAATCAAACCCCGGACCAAGATTGGCTGTTGTAGCAGGTACAGTTACTCTAATCATATTATCACCTATCCTATAAATATTTTTTATTATTTTTTCTCTATTAATTCAAGTACTGCTTCTATTGTCCCTGGTATAGATATAGGTTTTTTTGCCATATTCAAGCAAGTATTTGGATCTTTCAAACCATTTCCTGTAAGTATAGCAACCACCTTGGAACCTTTTTCTATATCTCCATTTTTAACGGACTGAATCACACCTGCAAGCGATGCCGCAGAAGCTGGCTCCGCAAATATCCCCTCTTTATCAGAAAGTTTTTTATAGGCTTCTAAAATTTCATCATCACTTACAGCTTTTATTGAACCATTAGATTCATCTCTTGCTTCTAATGCTTTTTCCCAAGATGCTGGATTTCCTATTCTTATTGCAGTAGCTATTGTTTCCGGATTTTCAAAAGCTTTTCCTTCTACTATCGGTGATGCTCCTTTTGCTTGATAACCTTTCATTTTTGGTAATTTTGAAGAAAGTCCTGAATTTCTATATTCTTTGAACCCCTTCCAATATGCAGTAATATTTCCAGCATTACCAACAGGTATTGCAAGGTAATCTGGTGCATCACCTAAATCATCTACTATTTCAAATGCTCCTGTTTTTTGACCCTCTATTCTGTATGGATTTAATGAATTTACAAGAGTAATTGGATGTGTTTTTGTAATTTCTTTTACTAAATTTAAAGCATCATCAAAATTACCCTCTATTGCTACAATTTCTGCACCATATTGTAAAGCTTGTGCTAATTTCCCCATTGCTACATATCCATCAGGTATTAAAACGATTGTTCTTAATCCATATCTTGCTCCATATGCAGCTGCTGATGCAGATGTATTTCCTGTACTTGCACACATTATTGTTTTGGAGCCTTCCTCCAAAGCTTTTGCAACTGCCATAAACATACCTCTGTCTTTGAATGATCCTGTTGGATTCAAACCTTCAAATTTGAAATATAAATCTATCCCTAGCTCTTTACCTAAATTTTCACTTTTTATAAGAGGAGTATTTCCTTCAAAAAGACTAACTTCTGGTGTATTTTCATTTATAGGAAGATATCTCCCATACTTTTTCATTATCCCTTGCCAAGCCATATTACAACCCTCTTTCTATCCTAATTGATTTTGCCTCATCTAATATATTTTCTAGCATATTTATTTCTTCTATAGCTCTTTTAAAATCTAACTCTCTACACTTATTTGTTATTACGATATATTCATCAAATTGATTTCCCAAATCATCTTCTTTTTTCCATTGATTTATTGAATAGATTGGAATGTTATAGTATTCAAATGTTCTTACAAAATTCGACACTGTTTTTTTATTTTTTTCAACTTTTAATCTTACATAGTACTGAAAATACTGATTTTCAATGGCTATTATTTTTTTGTCTTCAAATAAATTATATGCATATTCAGCTTTTGAATTGTTTGCTATATTTTTACATATATTAACTATATCATTTGCAACTGCTGAGCCTGTTGGTAAGTCCCCAGCTCCTTTTCCATAAAACATAGTTTCCCCAAGCATTTCATCCATTACATATACTGCATTAAAAGCATATTTAATAGATGCTAAAGGATGATTTTTAGGCAATAATGCTGGATGTACTCTTGCAACTATACCATCTTCCCTGTTTTCCGCAACTGCAAGTAATTTAATTGAATAGCCCAATTTATCTGCATATTCAATATCTTCTAATTCAATTTTTCTAATACCTGACACATATACTTGATTAAATGTAACTAGACTGTTAAATCCTATGCTTGCAAGTATTGCACATTTCCTTGCTGCATCTAGACCATCAAGGTCTGCACTCGGATCTGATTCAAGATAGCCCAATGATTTTGCATCTTCGATAATTGTTTCCAATGATAATTTTTCGATTTCTGTTCTTGTAAGAATATAATTTGTTGAACCGTTTATTATTCCACCTATTTTCTGGATTTTATTTCCAGTCAAAGAATATTGTAATGATCGTAAAATAGGAATTCCACCAGCGACTGCTGCTTCATAAAAAAAGTGAAGATTTTTTTGCCGAGCTAATTCTGTTAATTCTTTTCCATACTCAGCTACTAGGTCTTTATTGGCTGTTACTACGTGCTTACCTCGTTTAAAAGCCTCTTCAATTACTTTTTTCGATTTTTCTATTCCACCCATTACTTCAACCACTATATTTATCTCTGGATCTCGAAGTATGTCTTCTGGATTATCGGTCATCGTGCTTCCCTCAACCGTAAACTCGCGCATCTTGCTCATATCTTTTACGCATATCGTCTTTATGGAGACTGAGCAAGAGGTCTTTTTTTCAATTGACTCTTTATTTTCGGTCAAGACTTTTGCCGTTCCAGAACCCACAGTTCCAAATCCAATGATTCCTATTTTTATTGATTTCAAAATGTATCCCCCTTTTCGATATTTATATTCAATACTCTCAATTATCTGTTATTTCTGATAATTGAGAGTATTGTATGTATTGTATCATTTTTTTTTTTTCAGTTCAATACTTTTTTTGAAAAAGTTGTATTTTTGTTTATTATTTTTTTCTTTTTAGCAATTTTATAAAAAATAAACCTTGTTTAATATTTGATTTTTACAAGAATTAAAATAAGATAAGCACTTGAAATATAAATTTAGTAAAACTATTTTTAACGGTATTTATAGCCATTTATCAACGCTATATCATAAAAAATAAAAAGGCTTAATTCCTTACTGGAATTAAACCTTTAAAATATCTATTTAATTTTTCTTATCATTATTTTGTTAAAAATAAAATTTTTTAAC
>JAHHSS010000056.1 GCA_020025095.1 Peptostreptococcus sp. | reverse complement strand
CAAATATATATCATAGTATATTTGTATATTATTATGAAAGTAACTACAAATAACTATTCTATTTATTTAGACTTATAGTATAGTTTTTTTCTATTAAGCACTCTATTTAAAATTATATAATATTTAATCAAATACAATATATCTGAAAGAAAAATAAAATTTTCTCTATATAATAGATAAAACAAACTTTTTCAACTTTTATTACACATACTTTGTGTATTTTTATTTCATCTCCACTAAATATAATAGAAAGTTAAAAGCATATTTTGCAAAAAATATGCTCATAGAAAAAGAGACCGCTCACAGATTAACTGTTTGCAGTCTCTTACTTGCTATCTAATTTTAAAATATTCTATAAATATCCATATACTAGAGAATATCTTCTATATATTAACTTTTAACTATAATGTTATAATTAAAAACTACTTCATTATATTCTTAGATACTTCTACAACATTTTCTGTAGTAAATCCGAAGTGCTTAAATAACTCTCCAGCTGGAGCTGATGCTCCGAATGAAGTCATTCCTATTACCTTACCATCTAATCCTACATACTTGAACCAAGGCATTTCAGCACCAGCTTCTATAGCTACTCTTCTTCTTATATTAGATGGTAGTATTGTTTCCTTGTATGCCGCATCCTGAGCTTCAAATATATCCATGCATGGCATAGATACTACTCTTACAGACTTACCTTCAGCTTCTAATGTCTTCTGAGCATTTATGGCTAATTCAACTTCTGAACCTGAAGCCAATAATATAAGATCTATATTATTCTTATCTGATGCTTCAGATACTATATATCCACCCCTAAAAGCTTCTTTAGAAGAACCTTCTAATTGTGGTAATCCTTGTCTAGTAAGAACTATCGCAGTTGGAGTAGTTTCAGACTTCATTGCCTGAGCCCAAGCTACTGCTGTTTCTGTATAATCTGCAGGTCTAAAGACATTTAGGTTCGGTATAGATCTAAGCATAGATAACTGTTCTACTGGTTCGTGAGTAGGTCCATCTTCTCCAACACCTATACTATCGTGAGTAAGGACATAAGCTACTGGTAATCCCATTAGTGCTGCCAGTCTTATCATTGGCTTCATAAAATCGCTGAATACAAAGAATGTAGCACAGAAAGGTCTTAATCCACCATGAAGATATATACCATTAGTTATAGCTGTCATAGCCATTTCTCTTACACCAAAATGTATATTTCTTCCACTTCTATCTTCAGCTGAGAAGAAGCCTTCTCCCTTCATTTCAGTATTGTTAGATGGAGCTAAGTCAGCAGATCCCCCTACAAGGTTTGAATACATATCTTTCAACTTGTTTATTACAGAACCTGAAGTTGCTCTTGTAGCTATAGCCTTGTCTTCATGAGCCCAAAATTCTTCTGAATCTAGTTTTGAAGCATCGAAATCGCCAAAAAACTCATCCCATTTCTTCTTTTCTTCTGGGAACTTCTCTGCGTATTCCGCAAACATCTTATTCCAAGCTTCTTCCTTTTTTGCGTTTTCTTCTGCTATTTTGTTATAGTGAACATAAATTTCCTCAGGCACAACAAAAGCCTCATCACATTCCCAAGATAAATTTTCTCTTAAAGCACGTACTCCATCTTCTCCTAGAGGTGAACCATGAACACCAGCAGTCCCCTGCTTTGGAGATCCGTAACCTATTTGAGTCTTGCAGATTATTACAGATGGTCTTTCCTTATCCGCCTTTGCATTTTCTATTGCTTTTCCTATTGCTTCAAGATCATTACCGTCTTCTACTGTCTGTACCTGGAATCCAAAAGATTCAAATCTTCCTGCTACATCTTCAGTAAATGCACTTGAAGTATCTCCTTCTATTGTTATATTGTTTGAATCATAAAGAACTACCAATTTATCAAGTTTTAAAGTTCCTGCTAATGAAAGTGCTTCATATGCTATACCTTCCATTAGACATCCATCACCTGTTAAAGTATATGTATAGTGATCTACTACTGGATATCCGTCCTTATTGAATTCTGAAGCTAGATGTGCCTCTGCCATAGCCATACCTACTGCTGTAGACACACCCGCACCAAGTGGTCCAGTTGTTGATTCAACACCTACTGTATGTCTATACTCAGGGTGTCCTGGAGTTAATGATCCAAACTGTCTAAAGTTCTTTAATTCATCAACTGTCATTCCTTCATATCCAAACATATGAAGAAGTGAGTATAATAATGCAGAGCCATGTCCTGCAGATAAAATAAATCTATCTCTGTTTTCCCAGTTTGCATTCTTTGGATTATGGTTCATATGGTTAGCCCACAGTTCATATGCTATTGGAGCTGCACCAAGTGGTAAACCAGGATGTCCTGAATTAGCCTTTTGTATCTGGTCAGCAGATAAAATTCTCAAAGCATTTACAGCCTTTTGATTCATGTTCATTAAAAATTCCTCCTAAAAAATTCAAATTACTAATATTCTATATTTCAACACATTGATTTCAATTCAAAATGCTGAAAATTTACACATTTCTCCCGTACTCTGAAATGTTATCACATATATAATACTACATTTTCTTGAATTCTTAAACTGCTATTTTCAATTATTTCATTTTTTGATTCCCTTAATATTCTATTTATATGCTATATACTCTTGTTTTTTCTAATGAAAAAAGAATAGTATATTTAAAAATTTTAAATATTGTATTTTAACACTTTTATATTTTCATTCATTACTATCTTTTTTTATTTGACACAGTGTACTATAATAAAAATAAGAAGAAAGGAGGAATACCTCTTAATATAGTATCAATTAAGTAGGTTGTCTTTATCATGAGTAAAAATAATGAAATTAAAAAAAATCGTTGGGTAATGAAATTTGTAATTGTTGCTATTATATTCTTAATAGCCGCTATTATTGGAGGCCATTCTATGCCGTCTCTTCCAAATATACTTGGAGTTATATACATAGTTTTTGGGTTAGTATGGTTCTTTATTCATACTAGAGTTGCTTCCGAAAAATAGTAAAAGCAGAATTTAAAATTTATAACAAGAAAAAAAACAAAAAAAGACCAATAAATCATTGATATCTAGCCATAATTTTGGATACATGTCAACGTGTTTATTGGTCTTTTTAATTTTACTTTACATTTTTACACCAAATTTATATTTAAAAATTTTACGATTCTTTTTGAACATATAAATATGTTCCCTTTAAATTTACAATTTCAACACTATCTCCAACAGATAATTTTTCTTCAGAATAAACTTTTTTATTTTCAGAATCCAAGGCAACTGTGTACTTTCCCTTTGAGTTCGCTTCTATTACTTTCCCCTGCTGTCCTAAATACTTTTCTAATAGTTTTTTCCTAGATTGTCTACCTAATTCCCTAGATAAAATAAGTAAAACATCCATTGTAATAACTGAAAATACTATACCAAATCTAAATGCCAATATAACAATTGACACTGCAGCCACTACAAAGCTATTTACAACTCCCATTGTCTGTGTCTTGCCTGTTACAAAGGGATCATTGCTTCTTGCTTCAGAATATCCCATCAAAATAGACACAAGTCCAGCCACTATGGCTAAGTATAAAAACATAGTGTACTGCTCATCTAATTGTTGAAAATTTTTCTTTATTAAAAGAAAAATAATTACAGAAACCAAAGTGATAGCTATAATTGAAAAAAAATCTTTTTTTCTTAAGCCATCAAATTCATGGATATTACTTGCTTTTTTCATACTAAATCCCTCCTTAAAATGAACTATAGACACAAATATCCAATTCTTTAGTTAAAAGTTATCACTTATTATCTGAATAGTCAATTATTTTTTTGCATTTTATAAAATAATTTATTCTAATATTTATAATCTAACCTTAACTCATTATATACTTGAGCATTTTCTCTTATTGAATCTATCTCTTTTTCTGTAAGTTTTCTTATCGCCTTTGCAGGAGAACCAAGTATTAGGCTATTAGCTTCAAATTTTTTCCCTCCTGTTACAAGAGCCCCTGCTCCTACTATACAGTTCTCACCTATCTCTGCATTATCTAATATTATTGAACCCATTCCTATAAGAACATTATTTCTAATTTTAGCACCATGGACAAGTGCACTATGACCTATAGAAACTCCATCACCTATGTAGGTAGGATTATGTATTACCGCACAATCTTGTATGTTTGTATTTTTCCCTATATATATCTTTCCTTTATCGCCTCTAATAGATGCAAATGGCCATACACTTGTATTCTCATCCAAAATTACATCTCCTACTATATTAGCATTTTCATCTACATAGCTACTATCTGATATCTCTGGCTTTTTGTTTTTAAATTTTTTTATCATGTTTTATCATCCTTTCTAAAAAGATAATTATTTATTTTTTCATCTATCAAACTATAAGGTAGTATCTATTATTCTAAATCCTCAATTTTTCTTGGTATTGGACTTATTTTTAATTTTTCACCAACTGAGTACAATATAGGCATATCTATTTCTGCTTTTTCTATAAGCTTTTTATTTTTAAAAAGTTCTTCTGGTAAAGAATCACTAATTATTTCTCCACTTTGTATTACTACTATTCTATCTGCCCACCTCCAGGCAAAATCAACATCATGACTTGCAACCACTATTCCTATACCCTTTTGAGAAAGTATATTAAGAGTATTTTCTAATTCTCTAGAACATTTCATATCTAAGCTAGACATAGGCTCATCTAATAAAATAATATCTGGATACATTGCAAGTATATCAGCTATAGTTACTCTTTTTTGCTCCCCTCCTGATAAATAGTGTGTCATTCTTTTTCGATAATTTTCAAGTTTCATAATTTCTATAGATTTTTCTATTCTTTCCCTTACTTCTTCTATCTTAATCCCCAAATTCATTGGCCCAAAACTTATTTCTTCATAAACATTAGATGCAATTATTTGCTCATTAGGATTTTGAAATACTATTCCTACCGATTTTCTTAATTCATTTATATCTTTTTTTTTCTTTTCTATCTTTTTCCCTTTTAAATATATGCTACCCGAAGAAGGCTCATTAATCATATTGCAACATAAAAATAAGCTACTTTTTCCAGAACCATTTTGGCCAAGAAGAACAAGCTTTTCTCCTTTTTTAAAGGATATACTAATATCTTTCAGCACATAGTCTTTATTATTGTAACTATAAGCTATTTTCTCTAACCTCAAAACTTCCTCTGTCATATCCATAAATTTCAAACCCTTTCGTATATATATCTTCATTTTACTATAAATTTAATATTTTAGGAAATATGAAAGAAATTTAAAATATTTCACCTAAAAAACTGACTATTCTATAATTATATCTTATCTAATCATAAAATAGTCAGTTCTTATTTTTTATTATATTATTCTTTTTCTCTTAAAAAGTTAATTTCACCATCATAAGCTCTTGATACCATTGCATCAAACATTTTTGATGAAGACAAATAACTTCTTACTAAGAGATTACTATATATTTTCGCAGTAGTTTTTATACCTCTTCTGTAACTGGAAAAGCCCATTCTTCCTTTCGCTGCATTCTTCATCACAATATACATTTCATACATTATAAATATACATCTATATATTAAATACATAAGGTCTACAAATATACTAGGAAAATGCATTTTCTTAAAAAAATGTATAATATCAGATATTGGACTGGTTAAGCTTACTAAATATAAAGCACTTACTGCTCCAAAAGACTTAAACACAACTAATCTTGCCTCTATCTGTGAAGATTTAGAAATACCTAAAAAGGCATTTCCGAGTTTTAGATTTATTAAATCTAGTGGATATTTTGAGTAATTAACTATTATTGCTAATCCCCCCATAAATATAAATACCATCGGTATACATAGAAATTTTATATATGTTTTTATTTTTATTTTTGCAAAAAAAATCAAGATAATACTTGAAAGTATTAGTATAAATAATCCCACCACAGCTTTGGAAGAAAAAATACACATTGATATAAAAATCATTGAAATAACCATTTTAATCTCTATTTTTAAGGAGGTCATTTTATTTTCTCTTGATATTAAATCTATAGAAAACAATGATTCTGAGTGATTATCCTTGAGAAAAAGTAGCAATACTAATATAAATATACAAATTACAAATAAATATGCAGTTTTTATTAAATTAAAAAACATTAAAAATACTATAAAGGCTGATAGCAATCCTACAAATAGCACTTTATCACCCTACTTTTGAGAAGAATATTTTTTTCTTGCTACAAGATATCCGAATACATATGCTACGATTCCGACTCCTATTCCCGTCTGAACACAAAATAATAGGCTTTCTATTTCTCCTGGTAACTCTCCACCTATTAATTTTTCCATTACTGGCTCAAACCAAGGCTCATATTCTTTTCCTTTTATTTCTGAAACAACCTTACTACCAGCATCATCGCTACCACCAAATTCCGCTCCTTTTAAAGCGAACAATGGTCCGATAGATATTACAATTGCAAGAATTACTAATATAAAAACTGTTTTTTTATTACCCTTTTTATTTTTATCCACATTTTTAGATTCAGTTTTAGAACATACAGTATTTTTTTCTGTATGTTTTTCCACAAACTCCACAGATTTTTCAACATCTGTTAATCTATCCTTATTCTTATCCACTAATTACACCTCCATCTTATTTTGGAAAAGTTATATCGCAATTAAGAAACTGTTTTTTAATAAAAATCTCTCGCTTTTTTCATATTTTACAATAGAATTTTTTAGCAAATTATTTCATTCGCATTATTTCTAGAATAAAGGCTTTTATTCTTGTATCTAATTAAAACTGCAATAAAAAGTATTGCTCCCTTTATAATACTTGAAATTGAAATTGCCCACCAAACTCCATTTAATCCCATAATTTCATTTTTAGACAATAAAATAGCAGTTGGTATTCTCAAAGCATTAAAAAATATACTTACAAAAGATGGTAATATAGTACGACCAAGCCCTTTTAATATACCACTTAATATTATTTCAATGCAGTTAAATGGTTGCGAGTAACCAAGTATTATTAAATACGCACTTCCAACAGCTATAGCCGTTTTTTCATTTATAAAAACTGCAAATATTTCTTTGCCAAAAATTATCATAAAAAAACCACTCAATATTCCCCAAGCTGCAGCAAAATAAATTCCCAACCTAATTCCTTTTTTTACTCTTTCTCCTTGCTTTGCACCTATATTCTGACCTACAAAGGAGCTCATTGCAGACGCCATTCCATCCGCTGTCATAAAAGAAATGGACTCTATCTGAGTACCTACTTTCTGAGCCGCAATTGCTACTGGTCCCCATAGGGCTACAATCACACCCAATGTCATTGATATCAAGGTAAACATAGCACTTTGAATAGCTAAGGGGAATCCAAGCTTATATAATTCTCTATAATATTTAGTATCTATTTTTTTATAAAGATTTATCTTAAAATATCTATTTTTTTCCTTATATGCTAAATAAACAAATATTATTGTCCCTATCATCTGAGCAAAAACTGTAGCCAATGCTGCACCACTAACACCAAGTTGAGGAAAAATACCTATACCTAAAATTAAAAGTGGATCAAGCACTATATTAAGTAGTAGACAGATTGCATTTATCTTAAAGGGTGTTGATGAATTCCCCATACCATTAAATATGGCTGTAAAAACAGGGTTCATAAATGTGAAAATCATACCCGCTCCGATTATTTTCAAGTAAATAGATCCCATTTGATTTACTTGGTAACTTTCTAGCCTAAAAAATCCTATCAAATAATCGCTAAAAACTATAAGCAATATACTATAAACTATAGCATGAATTATATTCAATTCAATTGCAGACTTGATATATTTTCTGGCTCTACTATCATTCTTTTCTCCGATACTTTGAGCGACTTTTACTTCTCCACCTATTCTAGCTATAATAATAAGAGCCACTGCAAGCCAAGGATAAAATCCTGCTGTTCCAACTGCCGCAACTGCATTTGCTCCAGTTTTACCTACCCAAAACATATCCACCATATTATAACCACATTGCATAAAAGATGTTCCCATTATCGGTAGAGATAGCTTGAATAATTTTTTGGAAATACTTCCAGTTGTTAAGTCTATATTCTTTGACATTTATCTCCTCCATATACCTATAATTGTTGCGACAAGTGAACTCTGTCCAAACATAAAATTACATAAAAACTAGTTTTCAAAATAATTCAGTTCTTTAAGTTCTGGAACTGCATATGTTTCAAGTCCGATTATTATTAATACAGTCAAAATACCTTCCACTATTGCTAGGGGAATTTGTGTAGGGGCAAATACTGCTAAAAACTTTACTGCACTTGCTAATACGCCACCTGAAGAACTTGGATAAGCAATAGCTAATTGTATCGATGTTATACAATATGTCAAAATATCTCCTAAAGCTGCTGCTATAAAAATATTGAGCTTTCTATTAATTCTCATTTTCTTACCAGCCTTATAAAGAAAATATGCAGCTATAGGACCCGCTATAGCCATGCTAAAAGTATTAGCTCCTAAAGTAGTTATTCCACCATGTGCAAGAAGAATAGCTTGGAAAATAAGCACTATCACACCTAAAACACTTGTAGAGCTAACTCCAAAAAGAATTGCTGCAAGACCAGTTCCTGTCATATGACTACAACTTCCTGTTACTGAAGGTATTTTCAATGAAGATACAAGAAATATAAATGCTCCTGACATAGCTAATATCATTATTGTTTTTGGTTTTTCCCTAACAATTTTTTTGATATTTATAATTCCCATAACCAAAAACGGAATACAAATCGCACCCCAAGCTATGCAATAAGTCGCAGGTAGATATCCTTCCATTATATGCATTGCAGATGCTTGGTCTACCATAGAAAGCAAAAATGAAAGTGCCAATGAAGAAAAAATCAATTTTCTTTCAGATTTTGAATAATTTCTCATACAATTCCCTCCTAAATATTAAATTTTAAATTTATTTTATGCATCAATATCAAGATATCAACATTTATGCACAAAAGCTTTTTAAAGCTTAAAAAGAGCCTATATTCTCAAACATAGGCTCCTTTTATTATACACTATAAAGCATTATTTTTCACTTTTGAAATAACTTTTTATATATTCTTATCTACTATTCTACTATTTTTTTCAAGAACTTTATTTATAAAATTGCTTACATTTTCCATGTATCTATCTCTTTCCTTTTCAAGAGATTTACAATGACCATTATTTTCAATAATATCTAAAGTTACCATATCTGGATTAGTCTCCTTTAATTTTTCACTTTCAGTATATGGAATCAAATGATCTCCCTTACCATGCATTAATAGAATAGGTACTTTCGAATTTTTTACACTTTCTGCTGGCACTACCTTGTCTAAAGTAAGTCCTGCTGTTTTTTCCATTGCTCTAAAAATAATTGGTTGAAAAGGAAATTTAGGAAGATGAGTCCATACACCCAAATTCGCAGAAAGATAACTTTTTAAATTTGAAAATGGACTATCACATATAGCTCCTGCTATATCATCTCTTTCACTCGTAACTAAAGCTGTTGTAGCTGCTCCCATAGATATTCCATATATGAATATTGGTGCCGTAGACTTTGTTTTTGCAAAATCTATAGCATTCATTAAATCCATCTTTTCCCTATATCCACAAGTTACGCAATATCCTTCAGACTCACCACTTCCTGAGAAATCAAAACAAAGGATATTAGCACCTAATTTTCTCATCTCTTCTATAACTCTGTAAATATCTATTGTAGAACTTTCTCTATTTTCAAGATAACCATGTGAATAAACTATTGTAAATCTATTGTCCTTACATGGAATATACCAACCTTTTATTAAATTTTTTCCTGATTTAAACTCTATATCCTCATAGTCAACACCTAGCTTTTCCTTAGGATTATATTTTAATTTAGCTCTTTTCGGCCTTGTCATTATATAACCTACAATCCATGAAATTATGTATATTAAAAATACAATTACGATAACTCCTATTATTATTTTCATCATAAAATTTCCTCCTTTCATTTGTCTTATTATTTATAAAGACCTTATTTTTTCTTCAATGTCCTAATATAATTTTTTGTTTCTTGATTTATTCTAAGACTTTCTATAGCTTTTTGTATAGATTTATTATGCACAAATTTATCCATTTTTCCTGATTTTATAAGCTCAATAGCATCATCATATTGCTTTATAAGAGCATAACTTACATACCATGCAATAGCCATATTTACATAATATTCGCTGCTTTTTATTTCTGAGACAATGTCCAAATATTCCTTTTTATAATGCTCATCAAGATAGTTGGACATCAAGCTAACTATTCCAAATCTCACTGTATATACCCTATCGCTACTTAAATATTTAACTATTTTTTCGTAAAAATCTTCTGGATATTTTTTTAAAATTTTAGGAGCCAATGCATCGCACACAGCCCAATTATCAATATATGGAAGGACTTTTTCAATAGAATAAATAGTTTCTTCATAGTTGTCTAATAAGTTTATTATCTGTATATGAAGTAAATATTCATCATGATATTTGTGTGGTAAATCTTCCAAAAAAAGCTTGTATGATTCTGTTTTGTATATTTTTTTCGCCAATTTTTTTATTTCCGGAGCTCTTACACCTATCATTCTTTCAATATCAACATTAGGTATCAACTTTGCATTAAAATCTCTATATTTCAAATCCTGCTTTTTCTCTAATTCTAACCTGATATATTCAGTTATATTTTCCATAGCCTTCATCTCCTATTAAAACTTTACAAAGCTTTTACAATTATATTTTAACACATTTATATTCA
>JAHHSS010000055.1 GCA_020025095.1 Peptostreptococcus sp. | reverse complement strand
GATAATTACCTCTCCATTAATATTCGTTTTTTAAAATACTATTTATATACAAATTTCAATTTTTGTTATAAAATATTTCTAAAGCATAAACTATATATTTCTAATTAAGTTTACATTCATATTATAAATTTATTTATGTCAACTTTGAGATGAATTTTTATGTATTATTTAAAATTTAAAAGGAGGAAATAAAATGCTATCTATGCGTTTAAAAAATATTACACCTTCAGTAACTGTTGCAATTAGTTCTAAGGTTAAAGAAATGAAAGCTAATGGAATAGATGTAATCAGCCTTAGTATAGGAGAACCTGATTTTCACGTTCCAGAAAAAGCTAAAGAATATGGAAAGAAATCTCTAGATGAAAATAGAACTCAATATGATTTTGTGCAGGGTATTGTAGAACTAAGAGAAGAAATCTGCAAAAAACTTGAAAGAGAAAACAATATATCCTATACTCCAGAGCAAATTGTATTATCAAGTGGTGCAAAAAACTCTATTACAAATGTTGTCCTTGCAACTACAGATCCTGGAGATGAAGTGCTACTACCACTACCTTACTGGGTTAGCTATTCAGAGATTATAAAGGTAACTAATGCAGTCCCTGTAGAAGTTAAAACAAAAAAAGAAAACAATTTTAAACTTACAAAAGATGAGCTTTTATCTTCTATAACAGATAAAACTAAATTAATTATTATAACTAACCCTTCTAATCCAACTGGTGCTGTTTATACCAAGGATGAATTGTTAGAAATTGCAAATGTATGTGTAGAAAAAGGAATATATATTCTTGCTGATGAAATATATGAAAAAATTAGATTTAACGATGATTTTGTTTCTATAGCTTCATTAAGTGAGGAAATTAAAAATATCACTATTACTGTAAATGGTTTTGCAAAATCAGCCGCTATGACTGGTATTAGACTAGGTTATACCGCTTCAAATACTGAAATAGCCAAGGGTATGTCTTCTATACAGAGCCACATTATATCTCACCCATCTTTAACTGCTCAATACATTGGTTTAGGGGCTTTAAAAGAGTGTGAAGAAGATATGCAGCACATGGTTGATACATATAAAAAGAGATGCTCAATAATCACAAATAGAATTGATAAAATAAATGGTGTTGGATATGTAAAACCTGCAGGAGCATTTTATATATTTTTAGATCTTTCTAAGGTTAAAGAAAACTTTGAATATAAAGATAGCTTTTCTGTTGAATTTTGCGAAAAATTCCTCAAAGAAGAAAAAGTTGCACTTGTTCCTGGTAAGGCATTTGGTATAGATGAATATATAAGAATCTCTTATGCTTGTAGCGAAAAAGACTTTCTTGAAGGTATTGACAGACTTGAAAAATTCATAGGAAAATATTTATAGATCGACTTTCAAAAAAAATGAGAACTTCCAAAATGATATAGCCAAAAATATATACTGGGGGGCGTAGCAGTTTTTAGCTGCTACGCTTTTTTATTAAAGCGATATATTAAAAATCATCCCATCTACAACTTCTATCTCAAAATTTTCATTTAATTTTTTACCCATTAGGAGCTTACATTTTTTCTATATACTTATTAAAGTTTTTATAAACAACAGTAGACTTGATTATCGAATATTTAATTTTTAAATACATAACTATATTTTGCTATAAAAAAACCGACCCACATTCATTAGATTTTGCTCTAATTTTTTGGGGTCGGTAGAAATCTATATATCTTTTCTATATCCTTTAATAAACTTCATTTACTATTTAATTATTCTTCTTCAGCTTCTTCTGTATCTGTATCTCTTAATGGCTTCATTGTTGGGAATAATAATACATCTCTTATTGAAGGAGAGTTTGTAAGAAGCATTATTACTCTATCTATACCTATTCCCAATCCACCTGTTGGAGGAAGGCCTACTTCTAGTGCATTTAGGAAATCTTCGTCCATTTCACAAGCTTCATCGTCTCCAAGTTCTCTCTTTCTCACCTGATCTTCAAATCTACCTCTCTGGTCGATTGGATCGTTCAATTCTGAGAATGCATTTGCAAGCTCCCATCTATTAGCAAAAGCTTCAAATCTATCTGTTCTTCTTGGATCTTCAACATTTCTCTTAGCAAGAGGTGAAACTTCTACTGGATGGTGAGTTATAAATGTAGGCTGAACAAGTTGGTTTTCACCAAATTCTTCAAAGAATTCATTTATTACTTCTCCACGTCTCATACCTGGTTTAATTTCAATTCCTTTTTCTTTTGCTATTGCTATTGCTTCTTCATCCGTATTTATTTCAGAGAAATCAACTCCAGCATATTCCTTTACACACTCTTCCATTGTCATTCTTCTCCATGGTGGAGTGAAATCTATTTCTGTTCCTTGATAATTTATCTTCATACTTCCAGTTGCAACTTCAGCCATATGAGAAATTACATTTTCTGTTATCTCCATCATATCTTGATAATCGGCATAGGCTTGATATAATTCAATTGCAGTATATTCAGGATTATGTTTCATGTCCATACCTTCATTTCTGAACATTCTTCCCATTTCATATACTTTATCAAATCCACCTACTATTAATCTCTTCAAATACAATTCATTTGCTATTCTTAAATACATAGGTATATCAAGTGTATTATGATGAGTTATAAATGGCCTAGCATTTGCACCACCTGCTATTGTATTTAATATTGGAGTTTCCACTTCAAGGAAACCTCTGTTATCAAGATAACTTCTTAAAGCCTTTAAAGCTTTTGTTCTTGTAAGAAAAGCATCCTTAACCTCTGGATTAACTATTAAATCAACATATCTCTGTCTATATCTTAAATCCATATCCTTAAGACCATGATACTTTTCTGGAAGTACCTGAAGAGATTTTGATAATAGAGTAATCTTCTGTGCATGTAAAGATATTTCTTCTGTCTTAGTTTTAAACACAAAACCTTCAACTCCTACTATATCTCCCATATCAAATTTTTTGAATAGCTTATATTCGTCTACACCTATATCATCTCTTTTTACATATACCTGTATTCTTCCGTTCTGATCTTGTAAATGCATAAAAGATGCTTTTCCCATTACTCTCTTAGACATTATACGTCCCGCTATACTTACAGTCTTACCTTCTAACTCATCATAGTTTTCCTTTATTTCGTCTGAATGATGAGTTACATTGTACTTACTTATTTTAAAAGGATCTTTCCCCATTTCCTGAAGTTCCTTAAGCTTATCTCTTCTTACCTGTAGAACTTCACTTAGGTTTTCAACCTGATTTTCTGGCTTATTATTTCCCATTTTTTCCTCCTACTTAAATCTATTATTTTCTTTATTACTTAATACGAAATCTACCCGAATATTTGAAATTCGGGCTTACAACTTCGCATCATATTGACTTTTTAGTTATATTATTAGATTTTATATTAGTAATATACTTGCTTCAAAATAAAAATGAATCTTAAATATTTAAATTTTTTACCAAAACTATCTTGTTATATCTAATATCTTTATCTTAATTATTCCATCTGGAACTGTAACTTCCACTTCTTCTCCCTTTTTTCTTCCTAGTAGCGCCTTACCTACTGGAGATTCGTTTGAAATTTTAAAGCTATATGGATCTGCTTCTGCACTACCTACTATTGTATATTCTATTTCTTCATCAAAATCATAATCAAATATCTTAACTACTGATCCTATTGTTACTACATCAAGATCCACGTTATCTTCATCAATTATAACAGCAACTCTTGTCATATGTTCTAATTTCATAATTCTTTCTTCAAGAGCAGCCTGTTCCTTCTTAGCTTCATCATACTCTGCATTTTCTGATAAGTCACCGAATGATATTGCAACCTTTAGCCTTTCAGCAACTTCTTTTCTTCTAGTCGTTTTTAAAAGTTCTAATTCTTCTTCAAGCTTGTCATACCCTTCTTGAGTAAGTATAATTTCCTTGCTAGTATTTTCCTCCATCTTCGGACCTCCATTATTATATAAATTATAATTATTTGCCTCTACATAATTTTTTAAATTGTGTCTAAATTAGACACAATTTATATTATATCCGATATATTATATTCTAATTATTATATAATGTCAAGAGTTTGATAATCCTTTAAAATTCTTACAAGCTTTATTTTCCAATATTTACATCTATTTTTCCCTACATTCAAAAAACAAGTTTCTCATGCTATAAAGCTTATAATTTTCGATAAATATAAATATTTTTTTAAAAATACTATTAAGTTTTTTATGTATTAAAGCAATCTTAAATTAATTTTATAAACAATCTATTTGTTTTAACATTAAAAAAGAGAAAAGAATTTCTTTATATTCTTTTCTCCAATAAATTTTTTATAATTATATTTCTTTATACTTTAAAAGTGTATTTATTACTTCATCTACACTTTCCATCCTATTTATTTCATCTCTAAATTTAGCAGAATGCTTCATGCCTTTTAAATACCACCCTATGTGTTTTCTCATTTCTCTTACAGCCACATATTCACCATCTTCTTTTACAGCTAAATTTATATGTTTAATCGCAACATCAATTTTTTCTTCCTTAGTTGGCATAGGTAATATCTCTCCATTTTTGATGTAATGATTTACTCTCTCAAATATCCATGGATTTCCTTGTGCTCCTCTGCCTATCATTATTGCATCACATTTTGTATGCTCTTTAATTTTTATAGCATCTTCTACACTTGCAACATCACCATTTCCTATAACTGGAATTTTTACTTCTTCCTTTATTGTTTTGATTATATCCCAGTCAGCTTTTCCTGAATAGTACTGTTCTCTTGTTCTTCCATGTATAGTAATAGCAGATACCCCACTCTCTTCTGCTATTTTAGCAATTTCAAGTGCATTTATGCTATCTTCATCCCAGCCCTTTCTTATTTTTAAACTTACAGGCTTTTTTGATTTACTTACTACTGCTTCTAGAACTCTTCTTGCAAGCTCAGGATTTTTCATCAAAGCTGAACCATCACCATTTTTCACTACCTTTGGTGCTGGACAACCCATATTTATATCAAGAATTTCATTTGGGTAATCATTCAATATCTCTGCTGCTTTTGCCATATATTCGGCTTCACTTCCAAAAATCTGAACAGCTACCGGAAATTCCGCTTGATTTATATTCAACATTTTTTTTGTTTTTTCATCATCAAAACAAAGCGCCTTGGCATTTATCATCTCTGTGTATAAAAGTCCACATCCATGCTCCTTACATATAAGTCTAAATGGCAAGTCTGTAACTCCTGCCATTGGAGCTAGAAAAACCTCATTTTCTATTTCAAAATCTCTAAATTTCATATTCACCTCTCATTTCAATATGTATTTTTATTAAATTTGCTTATTTTTTTCAAATATAATTCTCAATCCCTCTAAGGATAAATCCGAATCAACTGCATCTATAACATCTGTTTCACTACATATCAATTTTGCAAGTCCTCCAGTAGCTATTACTACCGTATTAGGATCATTAAGCTCTTTTTTCATAAGTGTTACTATTTTCTCTACTTGCCCAGCATATCCATATATTATACCAGCTTGCATTGCTGATACGGTATCTTTACATATAGTAACATCTGGCTTTATTAATTCAACTCTTGGAAGCTTTGATGCTTTTTGGAACAAGGCCTCACTGGATATCTTAACCCCAGGTGAAATAGAGCCTCCTAAATAGTCACCTTCCTTTGAAATTGCACAATATGTAGTCGCTGTTCCAAAGTCTATTATTATTAGTGGAGTCTTATATTTTGAAATTGCAGCTACTGCATTTACTATTCTGTCAGCTCCAACCATCTTAGGATCATAGTATTTTATATTCAAACCAGTTTTTATTCCAGGTCCAACAATCAATGGATTTATCTTACAATATTTTCTACAGAAATTCTCTAATGAATGCATTACTGCTGGTACTACTGAAGATATAATAATGTCCTCTACTGATGATAAAGGTATTTCACTGGCCTCAAATAAATTTTTTATTAAAACTCCATATTCATCAGAAGTTTTATTTAAATCTGTATTTATTCTCCAATCAATTACCAGTTTCTTTCCATCGTAAACTCCAAGTACCATATTTGTATTTCCAACATCAAAAACTAATAGCATAATATACGCCCTTTCTATCCCTTTATTGCCCTTTTCTAAAAGAACAATTTATTTCATTTCGAATAACATTTCTATTTTAACACCACAGGTAGATATATTCAACAAATATTGTATACAAACCTTTTGTGTATTATTAAATTCTTATTACTTATCCCCATTAAATTTTAACTTTTCTTTTTAATTTGCAGTTAATAGATTTTTTACTAGGCATTAAGAAAACAATATTTTCTATATATACGATTCAAGCCCTCTGATAGATATTTCTCCTGTAAATACTGTTTCATGCTCACTATTTTCTAAAACAATATTTAAATTTCCGTATGAATCTATATCTAGAGCTCTCGCCTTCTTCCTCTTCCCTGATGATATTATATAAATCTCCTTTCCAATTACAATAGATTCTTTTCGTAAAATTTCTAATACAGTTTCTTTTTTATCACTAAGAAAATCTATATACATCTTTTCAAATTCTTTGAAAAATTCTTGTAAAAGTTTTTCTCTGTCTATGTTGTATCCCTCTTTTAAAAGAGATGTCGCTTTTTCTCTAATTTCATAATCAAACTCCTGATTGTACAAGTTAATCCCTATACCTACTATTACATAAAATATTCTATCAATCTCGGCACTCATTTCAGTAAGTATCCCAGCAATTTTTTTACCATTTAAAATTATATCATTGGGCCACTTTATTTTTGCCTCTACACCTATGTTTTTTAAAGCTTGTAAAAGTGCTGCTCCAGCTAATTGAGTTAAGAAGCTTATTTTTACAAGTTCAATTTCTGGCTTTAATATTACACTGAAATAAATTCCATCTTTTGAAAACCAACTTCTTCCTATTCTACCCTTTCCAGAAGTCTGTTCATCTGCTATAACCACCGTTCCCTCAGATGATTTGTCAGCGATTTTGCTAGCATATGTATTAGTTGAATCTATGCTTTCAAAGTATTCTATGTTTTGACCTATAAATTGACTTTTTAAACCTTTTTTTATTGCATACGGATTTAAACTATTATTTATCTTTCCTTTCAAAGCATATCCCAAGCCACTTCTTGATTCAATATCAAATCCTTCTTTTTTTAGGCTGTTTATATGTTTCCAAATTGAAGCTCTAGATACTCCCAATTTTTCAGAAATACTTTCTCCAGATATGTAACTAGCTTCACTACTTGATAAGATTTCCATTATCATTTCTTTTGTCGACTTATATCTTTTATCTTTATTTGACATTATATCCCCCTCTAGCTTTTCTAATATTTTTACTACCTACATAAAAATTAATTTATACATTTTATTTATGTTAATAATATCTAATACTTATATTTTATCAAAATTTTTATAATGTAGTTAAAACATTAAAAATTTTCTAAGATTGCTTTTGCAAGTAAAAATAATCATTTTATAAAAATTAGTAATGTTTAATATTTATATGAGAATATTAAATTTAAAGTCATGAAAATTGTAAAAATATCTGCTTTTCTAATAAAAACAGCAGAATAAGTTGAGTTTCCACTTATTCTGCTGCTTAAAATTTTAATTTGAATTTACTAATATTCTTTGTAAAAGCTTTAAATCAAATATCAAAATCAATTTCGATATAACTAGTTTGATTAAAAATTTTGCTTAAAATTTCTCCCAATATTTCTATACAAAAACATTGTATTTGGGACTAGATAGAAGAATGCTAAATGCTCTAGATAACTAATGTTTTTCAATTTTATCCAATTGCTTAACAAGGCTATCAGATATTGTATCTCTTCCTCCTATAATAATATTATTAACTATTTTGGCATTCTTTAAATATTCTTCTACAGATTTAGGAATTGTATCTCTCTTTACTAAAAATACTGGCGCTTTATTGCTATCAATTACTGGTCCTGAAAGTAGTGCATCCGCAAATACTTCTCCACTTGCAAATACTCCAACCTTTGCATCTGTTCTTACATATTCAGCAACTTTCACTGATGTTTCATATCTATCTTCTCCTGCAAATCTAGTTATAGTCTGCTTAGTATATTCTTTTAACTTATTTTCCAGACTACTTGTTATTGTCGCTACACCACCTGATATATATATCTTTCCTTTTGAATGATCATTCAATGCCTTTATTGTATATTTAGATAGTGTATCTTTTTGAGATAATAGTATTGGTATATCCTCTCTTAATGCTAATGGTGATACTGATAAGGCATCTGGGAAAGTTTCACCACTTGCTATGATAACATCTTTACTTTTTGTTTTAGCCTTTATTTTATCAGCTATAAATTCAGCTGTATGATATCTATCTGTACCATTTACTCTATCAACCTTATAAAGCTTCGCTAACTCTTTCATCTGATTTTCTGAAATTGTATCTACTCCACCTATTAGTATTATATTTTCAACACCTAATCTTCTTAATTCTTTTAAAGTTTCTTCTGGTGTTTTATCTGCTCTTGTATAAAGTATTGGTGCATTTATTACTTTTGAGTACGGCATTGATGCCAACACATCTGAGAATTTAGCTCCATTTGCTAAAATGGCAGTCTTAGCCCCATCCTTAAAGTATTTTTTACTAACTTCAATCGATGTATCTACTCTATCTTTTCCAGATAACCTATCATCAGTTCCTTCTGAACCTGAATCTCCACCTGAGATTCCGCCACCTCCTGAAGTTCCACTTCCACCTGAAGTTTTATCTTTTTGAATAATTGTATCTGCTGGTGCTAACTTCTTTGGATTTCCTTCTGCATCTTTAAATCTTACACTTCCATTTTCTGATACTTCTATATCCTTTGCTCCTGGATTTGCCTTCTTTACTCCTTCTTCTACAGCTTCCTTTTCTTCTTTTGTTAAAGCATCTTTATTTTCTACTGGCACCTTTGGATTTAGTGGATTTGCTTTTGTTTCTGATATAAACTCCCATTTTCCTGTAAATTTTACATCCTCTTTTACTTTTTCTACCTTATCCTTATCCCAGCCTTTAAATATCCACTTTCCGCCATCAACTTTTACTTCTTTTGTTTCAATATCTGTTGGCAGTGCTGTTTTATTTTCTTCTATTTCTTGTTTTTTAGCTTCAGGTAGTAATTCCATTACCTTATCTGGTAATTTTTCATCAGCATCTGATGAAATAAATTCATAAGAAATATTGAAGAACTTATTAATATTTGCTTTAAAGTAAATTTTTCCATTAAATGCGCCTCTAGTTCTAGGATCTTTCCCATTTTTATTGTTGAAAGAAAATTCGAATTGTGTGTCTTTAAATGGATTAGTATCTTTCTCTGAATCATTTTCTTCACTTTCAGTATCTTCCGAGTTATTTTTAATAAAATCAAAGTAATCTTCAGCTATTAATATTACATTTTTATTTCCTATTTTTTGAACAGGGAATATAGCTGGAATACCCTTGGTTTCAGCTATAACATTTTTTGTTTCTATTAAATTTGGGTTAGATCCTCCATTTTCATAGAATTTCCTAACATCTGTAGTTACATCTACAAAATCTCCATTTATATCTTTAGCTAAGGGAACTTCTACCATATAACCTTTTTTCTTCACTCCTCCTGCATCAAGCTCGCATTTTTGTGCGTAATGCTTGTCATCTAATCTTACATCTTGGCCTGTTGCAACAAAATTTTGTAAAGCTAAAGCTTCATTTGATAAAGAATTTTTCAGAGGACTCAAATCTGATATTTGATTTTTAGTCAATCGCATGTACCTAATATTTTCAGCATTTTTTAAAGGCTCAAGTGAGGAAATATTATTGCTTTCTACAAAAATGAGGTTTAGCTTTTTACTGTTTTCTAGCCCAGCTAGAGAGTTTAATCCACAATTTCTACACTTTAAATAACTGATTTTACCATTGCCTTTATAAAATCCTTGAATATTTTCTAATGCTATTCCGCTAGCTGAAAATTCTTCAAGATTCGGCATCTTAGTTAATATTTTATTAACCATATTTGAATTATATGCTTCAGGCTTTAATTTTGATTCATTTGAATCTATTTCTGTCATCCTAAAGCATTGCATAATTGGATATTCACCTTCTGCTAACGGCTCTATAGTTTTCAATTCTGGACAGTTAAAAATATACAAGTTTTTCATGGCCTTTGCATATTGTATACTATCTAGAGATTTAATTCCCTCTACTTTTCTTTCTTCGTCTTTTCCCTGTCCAAAAGTTACAAATCTTCCTTCTCCCGATTCATACGGTTCTAAATCCTGCATTTTGTCAAGACTTAAATAGTAACCATCTAAGCCAAATTTATTATTTTCAACGTATTTATTTATAAGATATTTCCTCATATTAATATCATCAACTTTTATCATTTGATTAATATTATATTCTATAGTATCTGTCTTTTCTTCACCATTTAGTTTATATTTAACATTAAACTCATAAGACCCATTATTCTTGAAGTAATAATTATATTTCCAATAATCCTTTTCTTCTTCTATTACACCTGTATTTGTGACATCCGAATAAAGTGAAGGTATCTTTGGAACTATCTCTAATATTTCTAGACCATCTTGCTTTGGTATATGTATTTGAAGTTGCATAAGTTGCCAACCATCATAATTAACAATGATTTTTTTAGTCTTGTCAATACCATCTTTTTTTAAATTATTTTTTAAAACTTCTTCATAATCATAAGCAAATGCATTCTTCTTCTCAAAGTCAGATGCATTGCCTATATAGTACTCCTCTTTTAGAATACTTTGTTTTTCTACTTCCTCCCCATTTTCTATATTTTCGATATTCAGATTTACCCTATTAACATCCTCTGCGTATATTGGAGGATTAACTGTGATACTTGTAGCAATCATCATAGAACTCATTAATATTGCTGACACTGATTTAAAGTATTTTTTTCTATTATGCATATTTTACTTAACACTTCCTTTCCTTTGTTTTATAATAATAAGCATATTTTGAATATCACTCTACTATTATAGTCCTCAATTTTTAATAAATCAAGTGGTAAGAAAATATAACAATTAAGAAAACGATATTAATTCTAATTTTAATAATTTCCATTCTTGTATTTGAGATTTAATACTTTACTAATAC
>JAHHSS010000054.1 GCA_020025095.1 Peptostreptococcus sp. | reverse complement strand
GAAAAACGTGAAGAACTTAGAGCTAAATTTGAAAAAGAAGCTAGCTCAAAGCCAGGTGGAGATAAAGAAAAAGATAAAGAAAAAGAAAAAGAAAAAGATACTACTTTACCAAAAGAAGAAGAAAAGGACTTGTCAGGTGTAAAAAAATCAGATTATATACTAATATCTGATAAGTATTCGACAAGACTAAAAAAAGGGTATGATGGTAAAGTAAGATTTGAGTTCGGATTTAGAGAAAAAGAAGACGGAACGAATAAAGTACACTTTACTAAAAAAATGGCTGATGATTTAGTTAAATCAGGTCAAATAATTATAAATGATGGCAAAGTATACACATTTAAAAAGGCTGGAATAAATAGGGCGATAGCTCCTAGAGGAGAAATATCAACTTCATATTTTGATACTACTAATGAAGAATTTATAAAAGAATTTTTTAATAAAGATAATTTCAAATTAACAATAATAACTCCAGAAGGCTACAAAATTTCTGCTGATAATATTGAGAACCAATTAGGAGAAGAAGAACGTAAAGAGCTTGCTAAAAAGTTTGGAGTAACTGGCACTACAGAGGAAAATAAAGAAGAAAAATTACCAAATACAGGTGATGATAGTGAAAAAGATAAGTCTAAAGAAAATGAAAATAACGACAATAAAGATGGACAGGATAAAGAAAAATTAGGTGAATTCCAAACTGTAGAAGTAACTATGGTTAAATCAGGACATTATAATACAGAATCAATGTCAAATGCAACCATGGAAGGTGAGGCAGAATTACTTACTAATAAAAATGGGGAGAATAAGTTAATCCTTCATTATAAGCCTGCAGTTATAAATGGAATATTAGCATATGCTACTAATCTTACCTTTAATGATAAATACCCTACAAACTTTATATTAAAGCAAGATAACTCAGGTATATGCATTATAGATCTACCTAAATTAGAAAAAGATGAAACTGTATATGAGGGACATATATATTCTTCTGTAATGGATTCAGATGTTGCTTTAAAAGTTAAGAAAACAAAAAAAGTTTCTAATAGCAAGGAAAAATATAATGAATTAAAAGCAAAAGCAAAAAAACTTTTAGAAGAGAAGGAATATTATGAAAAATCTTCAAAAACATTGAAAGAGTTATTGGCTAAAAAGCAAATTGATGATTATAGTAATGAGTATGTAGAGTTAGAAAAAGCTATAGCATTATTGAGAGAAAATAAGAAAAATCCTTTTGAAAATGGTAAATTATTCCATTTAGAAGCAGAAGATACTTCAGTTGTTGGATCTAAATCTTTATATAAGTATGCAAGAGTAGAAATCGGTGAAGATGGTATTCCAGAGATAACATTAAAATATAATCCATATGATAGCTGGGAAGGAAAGAATTATTTTTCACATATAAAAGTATTTGACGAAAATGAAAAGGAAATACCATCTGATTATAAAGTAGATAAAAATGGAAATGGTGTACTTAAATTTAAAATGACTTATACACCAGCCAGTGGAATATTTAAAACAGAGCTTACAGAAGGTGCAAGCTTAAGAAAAAATCCATCGGATATAAAACTGGACTATTCTACAATTCAGGAAGGTGTATTTAGAAAAATACTTTTAGACGCAATTGATAAATGCGATACATATTTAAAAGAGGACTATGCGACAAAAGGAAAGCTTGAAGAGCTAAAAGATGATTTTACTGAAAAATCGTGGGAAAACTACACTAAAGTTTTAGAAAAGTGCAAAGAAGATTTAAAGAATAGTGAGCTAACTCAAAATGAAGTGGATGCAGATGTAGATGCAATCATGGCTGCTAAGGAAGGTTTGATATATAAGATAAAAGCAGGAAGAGGAAATGAAGCCAACCTTACTACAGGTGGAATAAATAACCCACAAATATATAGCAAGCACATGGATGAAGAAAAGGAATATCCAGTAGTAGTTGCTTGGTCAGGCTCAAAAATTAAATTTGGTAAAAATGGAGATGTCTATAGAGTTCTAAATAATGGAATAGTAGAAGAAAAAGATAAATCTAAGGTAAACACTAAAAAAATGTTGTTGATGGCTGAAGATTTAAGAGTTAAGAAGCCATTTGCAAATGAAGAAAAAAAGGAAGTTAAATATGTTGACAGTATATTAAGAACTTATCTTAATGGTGAATTCTTCGACAATAATTTTAGCGATATAGAAAAAAATGTTATTTTAGAAAGTAAAATAAGTACTAGAGAAGCCATAGAGCAAGGTATGACAGTTTCAGAATATGGTGGAAGTGTTGAATCAAATGATAAAATATTTGCACCAGACCTTTCTATCGTTAAGAGTAGGGATTTTGGGTATGGCTCTAATGATTCGAGATATACAAACAATTCATACGTTTTAAGAAATAATATGAAAGGTATTTTAGATGATTATAAAAGACCAGTTTCAGTAAAAGCTATGGGTAGACTTGGAGGAGAATTCAGAGTAAATTCTAATAAAATGCAAACAGCTCCTTGTATGTATATAAGTACAGATAAGATTATGATGACGCTTCAAGCTGATAAAGAGCTACCAAAGGGAATAAAGAGCGTAGAAAAAACTGAAAATAATATATGGCAATTAGTATTAAAGGACGATGCTTCTAAGTTGAATATAAAAAATTCATTTGTAAATGGTAGAAAGGTTACTATAGATTATTCAACAGAAAAGGCTGATGGTAGAACATTAGTTGCATCTGTTGTAAGAGATGGAAAAATGGAAGATGGTAAGCTACAATCTATAGGCCAACTTGGAAAATTACTAAAAAATGGAAAAATAGAGTTTGATGTTCCTAAATTTGATAAGAATAAAGACAAACTTTATTTAATGGCTATGGACTTAAAGGACGGAAAAACAATTGAGTCAACTCCAGCAGTGGAAATAGACATGAGCAAGCTAACAGTAGATAAATCTAAACTAAATGCTTTATTGAAGGAAGCTGAGTCTATAAATCAATCAAAGTATACTAAGGAATCTACAAGCAAGTTAAAAGATAAGATAAATAAAGCAAAAGATGTAAATAATAAATCAAATGCAGGACAAGATGAAGTAGATAGAGCACATGATGAATTGAAAGAAGCTATAAAAGCTTTAGAGCCAGATGCTAAGAATGCTAGTGTATCATATGGAGCTCCTGTAAAGATGATGAATTTCGATAATCCATCAAAGGAATCTATGGCGAACAACGCTATTGACAGCACTGCCCAAATTGTAGAAAAGGACAATAAAACAAGTGTTACTTTGGACTTTAAAGCAATAATAAGAGAATTTGGAAACGCTAAGTTAGAAGGTCATTTACTGAATATGAAAGTAAAAGGTAGCGAAGTAAAAGTTCTTAAAAAGGATAGTGAAGGAAGACCAACACAAGTTGAATTTAAGGTAGACGGTCATCCAGAAAAGATAGAAGCAGAAGTAGAAGTAGATGCTATGAACCAAATAGCAGGTAAATCTAGTCCACAAAAGGTTTATATAGTTATAGACTGGGATAAGAAGAAAGGTGCAAAAGTTGTAGAAGATAAAGAAAATACACCTGTGGAAGAAGATAAGAATAAAGTAGTAGATAAATCTAAATTAAAAGATTTATTGAAAGAAGCTAAAGCTTTAAGCAAATCGAAGTACACTAAGGAATCTGTAAAAAAATTAGATAGCAAGATAGAAAAAGCAAATGAAATAAATAATAAATCAAATGCAGAACAGAATGAAGTAGATAAAGCCTACAATGAGCTGAAAGAAGCTATAAGTGATTTAAAATTAGAAGCCAAAAAGGAAAATATATCATATGAAGCTCCTGTAAAGATGATGAATTTCGATAATCCATCAAAGGAATCTATGGCGAATAACGCTATTGACAGCACTGCTAAAATTGTAGAAAAGGACAATAAAACAAGTGTTACTTTGGACTTTAAAGCAATAATAAGAGAATTTGGAAACGCTAAGTTAGAAGGTCATTTACTGAATATGAAAGTAAAAGGTAGCGAAGTAAAAGTTCTTAAAAAGGATAGTGAAGGAAGACCAACACAAGTTGAATTTAAGGTAGACGGTCATCCAGAAAAGATAGAAGCAGAAGTAGAAGTAGATGCTATGAATCAAATAGCAGGAAAATCTAGTCCACAAAAGGTTTATATAGTTATAGATTGGGATAAGAAGAAAGAAGTAAAAGCTGTAGAAGATAAAGAAAATGTGGATGGAGAAGGAATTGAGATTCCAAAGAATATAGAAAGTGAAAGAATATCAGGAAAAGATAGATATGAAACTTCAGTTGAAATAAGTAAAAAATATTTCAATAAGGCAGATCACGTAATAATAGCTAATGGTGTAAATTACGCCGATGCACTAGTATCAGCTTCTTATGCAAAATACAAAAATGCTCCTATATTACTAACAGAAAAAAATTCTGTGAAAAAAGAGGTTTTAAAGGAAATTGAAAGACTAGGTGCAAAGAATGTAACTATTATAGGTGGAACAGAAGCTGTATCAAAAAATGTAGCGGAAGAATTAGATAATCAGGGCGTAAAGGTTAAGAGAATAGCAGGAAAAGACAGATTTGAAACAAGTGAGAAATTAGCAAATATCTTGATAGAAAATGAAGATGTTAAAAAGCTTGCTCTAGTAAATGGTCTTAAGAGTGCAGACGGTCTATCAGTGTCTAGTTTAGCTACTAAAGAAGGAATGCCTGTTGTAATGATTAGAAACAGCAAAGATAATAAATCATTAGAAGAAAAAATATCTAATTGGGGCATTGAAAAGATATTTGTAATAGGAGGAAATGACTCAATCTCAGAAGATGCTATAAAATCTATAAAAGTAGATGAAATTTCAAGAATAGCAGGAAAAGATAGATATGAAACTTCTTTAAAGATAGCTAAGAAGAGTTATGATAATCCTAAATCAGTATTTTTAGCAAATGGAGATTCTATGATTGACGCCTTGGCTGCAGGTGCAGTAACAGATAAGGAAAAAGCTCCAATTATATTAACTAAAAAAGATTCTATGTCAAAGAAGATAAAAAATGAAATCGAGAAGGTAAAGAAATTAATAGTTCTTGGTGGAAAAGATAGTATAAAGATAAAAAAGAGTAAATAATAAATATTAAGCAGACATAAGTCTAATATGTTAAGATAAGTATAACAAATAGAATCTAAAAACACTTAATGGCACTGTACAGTATTTTTAATTAATAAAAATACTTGCAGTGCTGTTTTGTTTAATAGTTTAATTATAGAAATTTACAATTTATGATGTGTAAGATATAGTTTTTAATAATAGAATGTATTTTTAATTAATATATTAATTCTCTATGTTATACTTATTGGAGAAGATAGTATAATAAGGAGGTTATTATGGATAAAAAATTTGACTGTAAAAAAAAGGCAAATAAAAAAAGAAAAATAGGTAGAATAATAGTCATTATATCTTTTCTACTATGCTTAGCGCTATATTTTTTTATACCTTCAGTAAATAAAAAATTAAATCATGTAGTTTATTTACTATCACAGTTAGATGTGAAAGAAGTTGTTAACTATATAAGATCATATGGAAAAATGGCTGCAGTAATATCATTTTTATTGATGATACTTCAATCTGTTGCAGCACCAATTCCAGCATTTTTAATTACACTTGCGAATGCCTCAATATTTGGTTGGGTAAAAGGAGCTTTATTGTCTTGGTCTTCAGCAATGGCAGGTGCAGCACTATGTTTCTTTATAGCTAGAGTTTTGGGAAGAGATGCTGTAGAAAAGTTGACTAGTAAGGGGGCTATGGAAAGTATAGATGAATTCTTTGAAAGATATGGTAAATATGCAATTCTTGTGTGTAGATTGCTTCCATTTATTTCATTTGACTTTGTTAGTTATGCAGCAGGGCTTACTAATATGAGCTTTTGGTCATTCTTTCTTGCAACAGGAATAGGACAATTACCAGCTACAATAGTATATTCATATGTAGGTGGTACACTTACAGGAGGAGCACAAAAACTATTTATAGGACTTCTTATTTTATTTGCACTTTCTATAATAATTGCTGTAGCGAAAAAAGTATATAATGATAAATATAAGAAAAATAAAAAGGGAAATTCTGGATTAGAAAATTAGGTAAATATCAATAAAAATTAATATTCAATAATTTATAAATCGACAAAAAAGTGTAATATAAGATATAATAAAATAGATAAGCTTCAATAGTTATTTTTATAGTTTTGGTCTTATAATTTATATTGTTCAAAAGGGTGAGTTATGTCAGAAAAATTAAAGAAAAAAATAATAATACTGATATTGATATTATTGTGTATAGTTATTTACAAGTTATTTCTACAAGGAATTACAGCCCAAAGTATAAGAGATTGGGTAAATAGTTTTGGAATACTTGCTCCAATAGCATATATAGGGGTTTGGGCGATACTTCCAATATTCTTTTTCCCCGTACCGGTATTAGCATTAGCTGGAGGGCTTTCCTTTGGTCTTTTAGAGGGAACAATACTTACTTTAATAGGTGCAATGATAAATAGTACAATAATGTTTTTATTGGCAAATGTTTTAGCAAAGGATATGGTTACTAAGTATCTTTCTAACAAACTTCCTGCAAAATGGTGGAATAAGTTTTATAAAGCAGAAAAAAAAGAAGGATTTCTTATTGTTTTAATATGCAGATTGATACCTATTATGCCATATAATGTCATAAATTATATTTCTGGTCTTACTAATATAAAGTTTGGAAGTTATTTTATAGCTACACTTATAGGGATTACACCAGGAACAGTAATATTTTTAAATGTAGGTGATAAAATTTTAGATATTAGATCTCCAGAGTTTTTTATGTCTATAATATTTGTAGTTATTTTGACTATTGTTTCACTTGTGCTTGGAAAGTATGTTTCTAAAATTAGTGAAAAGAAAAATGCAGAAAATAAAAGAAAAAACAGCTTGTAAAAAATGAGGTTCCTATTATATGGGAACCTTTTTAAGAAGGATTTTATAGAGGTGTGGTGTAATGGATACTAAAAAAATATCTCAAAACTGTATACATTGCGGTTTGTGTACAAAAAATTGTAGTTTTTTGAGAAAATATGAAATAGATTTGGCAGAGTTTGAGAATAGAGATGATTTAGCATATAATTGCTTTATGTGCGGAAAGTGTAAAATTGTTTGTCCACAAAATATAGACGGAAGAAATATTGCAAGAAATATGAGAAAAAAAATTGTAGAAGAAAATAAAGGGAAGGTACCTGGAAAGGGATATGGTGGACTTTTATTAGAAAAAAGGGATTACATTTTTAAAAATTATAAAAATGTAGGTATTAGTGTTAAAAAAAATAAAAAAAGTGTCTTGTTTACAGGATGTAATTTCTTATCTTATATGCCAAATACAGCAAATGAACTAATTGATAAGATGAAAGAAAAGGGCATAGGAGTAGTATTCGATTGTTGCGGAAAGCCAATATATGAGTTGGGACTAGATAGAGATAGTAAAGAAATAATAGCAAGGTTAGAAAAAAGATTTGGGGATAATAATATTGATGAGCTGATAGTGGTATGTCCAAACTGTTACTACTATCTTAAAGACAGGATAAGCATAAAAGTTGTAGATATCTATACAAAATTGAAAGAACTTGATATAGGAAAAGAAATAAACGGAGATATATTACTATTTAGACCTTGTCCTGATAGAGAGAAAGAAATTATTCTGAATAATATAAAAAATTGTCACAAAAATTTAAATATAGTGTGTGTAGATGAACAATGCTGTGGTGCAGGTGGATGTGCAGGAGTAAAAGAAGGTCAGCTTGCTAAGTATATGAAAAAAGACATAAAAAATCAAGCCAGGGGGAAAAGTTTAACTACATATTGCTCTACTTGTTTTGGTTTTTTAAAATCTGAGGATATAAATGTGAAGCATTTCTTAACTACTATTTTAGATGTAGATGAAAAGAGTAAAACAAACTCTCTATTGAATAGGATGAAATATAAATTCTATAAATAAAATATAAAGTATGAAAAATTTTATATTCTTGCAAGTTACAAATCTAGAAAAAGTGTTTTTATGGATGGTGGGCATTTTATGTGTTTATATATAATTAAATTTTAGAGCATAAAAAGTCTTTCTATTTAAAAAATGCTTTTTTTATTTGTAAATATGTTGGAATTTCAACATATATCAAGTTTGATTTATTGATTTTAAATAAAAAATTATATATAATGTCAATGTATAGAAAATCAATACTAATTGATTATCAAATTAATTGGTATTGATTTTTATCTATCCTAAATGGGTATAAAATGATAATACAAATCAAATAAAAATAATGAAATTTGAAAGGAGGAGGATGGCTGTAAAAATTACAGACATTCCAAAATATATGAAAGAATTTTTATTAGGACAGGGAGTTCCTGAAAAGTTATTAAGAGAATTAGATGAATTTAGAAAATTTTATAAATTAGAAGATAGTTTGAAGGATAGGGTTCCTATACCTAAATATAAATATTATGGTGGTGAAGTTTTGAGCAAGTCTATAGCAGCTTTGCTAGCAGGATATAATATATTACTTTCAGGGCCTAAAGCGACAGGTAAAAATGTACTCGCTGAAAATCTGGGGATGTTATTTTCCAGACCTATGTGGAATATTTCAATGAATGTAACATCAGATAGTAGTAGTCTTTTGGGAACAGATACTTTTGTTGATAATGAGGTGAAATTGAGAAAGGGACCAGTCTATAGTGCAGCAGAGAGTGGAGGATTTGCAGTATTTGATGAAATAAATATGGCGAAGAACGATTCTCTTTCTGTTATCTATTCAGCACTAGATTATAGGCGAGTAATAGATGTACCGGGATATGAAAAAATAAATATGCATGATGCCACAAGATTTATAGGTACTATGAACTATGGATATATAGGAACTAAGGAGTTAAATGAAGCACTTGTTTCTAGGTTTTTGGTAATAGAAATGCCAACTATCACAGAAGAAAATTTTAAAATGATATTAGGGAATGAATTTAACCTAAATGAAGAATATTTAGACAGATTTGTAAGGTTATTTATGGATTTGCAGAAAAAATCTTTAAATGCTGAAATTTCTTCTAAAACGATAGATTTAAGAGGACTTTTTTCAAGTATTGAAACTATAAAAAAAGGTTTACCTATAAAAGCTGCTCTTGAAATGGGAATTGTAAATAAAACTTTTGACCAATATGAAAAAGATATAGTAAGGGATGTAATTAATTCCTTAATAAAGGATAGTGAAAAATCGGAAGATATTTTTCTAGGATAGTAAGGTGATAAAATGAGCAATAAATTAAGAAAAGAGAATCTTGTATGGACTATATCAGAGGAATATTCTTATGTACCTATACTAAACCTATTTGATAATTACAATGATGTTGATATGGATTACTATAAAATGTCTATTTTAGGCTATGTTTATAAAATTTTAGATATGGATAGATTTTTAGATTTTCTTTATGTTTGTATGAGCAAGACAAGTATGAAGAATGAATTTTTAAAGATTGTAGAAATTTTTATTGATGAGTCTTTTTCAGATAATTTGATAAAAGAAAGACCAGGAGTAGCTGATTATAGAGAGAAATTTCTTCAAAAAATTGCAGATAAGTATAGAGTAAAAAGAGAAGAAAAAAATGATTTTATAGAAGATTTGACAGTTGAAGAAGAAATAGAGTATGTATACTATTCTATTTTGAACAATGAATTTGTTCAAGGCAGGGGAATAGTAGAAGAATCCGCTTTATACTTAAGGAGAAGAAGTGCTCTTATGGAAGAAAATCTTAATAAATTTCTAACCAATATTGCTAAGGCAGATTTACTTGAGGAAGGGCATGAAAAAACTCCAAGAGAAGAATTAACAGATGAATTGATTTCCTACCTTAATGGTGCTTTCTTAAGATTTTTTTATGAGAATGTTCAATCTGAAAGCGAAAATGATGATAAAAATATAAATAAAGAAAACAAAAAAGTCAAAAAGACAAAATCAGAAAATCCTAAACCAGCAAGATTGAATTTTAAAATGAAGAAAAAAAATATCAATAAGATGAGTGAAACAGATAAACTCGGAATCTTTTCAATTGAATCTGCAGAGTTTACGGGTCAAATATCTGATGATATTAAAATTGATGATGAAAGACTAAAAACAAATAATAACCAGTCAGTTATTAATAGAAATAATAAGGTTAAAGACATGGTACTAGCTAGATATGGAGAATCAATCTATCCAGACTATGTAACTGACTTTTTAGAAAAAAAATTATGTACTGGAATTCATGAAGGTATAAAGTTACATTTTACAGAAGGCAAATTTATTGAAGGAAAATATGATAAGTACTTTGCAAATTCAATATTGAAGCAGAGAGAAAAGAATATAGAGTACTATAAAGATAATGAATTAGTATTTAGAAGGGCGATAAATGAATTAAAAGAAATTTTAAGGAAGAAGATTTTACTTGAAGATGATGAGTCATCAGAACTAACAAGAAGTGGTCAGTTGATTGTTTCTAAAATATGGAGAAATAAAGTATTAGGAGATGAAAAAATATTTGTAAAAAATAACAAGGAGCAGCTAGGATCTTTGTCTGTGGATATATTATTAGATTCTTCTGCTTCTCAAATTGAAAGAGAAGAATTGGTATCTTCCCAAGCATATGTTATAGCTGAGGCCTTAACTTCTCTAGGTATAGCGACTAGAGTATTTGGATTTTGTAATTTCTTTAATTTTCTTATTATGACAGAATATAGAGATTATAAAGACCCAATGAGTGCCAATAGCAGAATTTTCAATTATAAAGCTTCAGGCAGTAATAGGGATGGTTTGCCAATTAAATTTATTTCTAGACAGATGGATACTTTAGAATATGATAATAGAGTTCTTATAGTACTGAGTGATGGTAAGCCAAATGATAAAATAGACCTAGGAACAGTAGGCTTTATTAAGGTAGATGGTACTGATTACGAAGGTGAAGTTGCTATAAAAGATACTGCACAAGAGGTTTTTAATATGAAGATGAGAGAGCATAATGTTTTGGGAGTGTTTACAGGTTTAGATGAAGACCTTGATGCAGAAAAAAAGATATATGGAAAGGATTTTGCATATATAAGGAGCTTAGATAGATTTTCTCGTATAATAGGTTTTTATTTAGAACAATTAATTAATAAATAATATAAAAATATATATGTAAATTTTTAAAGTTGAGATTAGCTTTTTATATTCTAAAATATAAAAAATATCTATTTCAACTGGATTATATTCAATGAAATAGTAAAAAG
>JAHHSS010000053.1 GCA_020025095.1 Peptostreptococcus sp. | reverse complement strand
GAGTTTTTATCTGTATCAAAGTACATTATTTTTTAAATATTTATATAAAAATTTTATAAATAGCGTTCAATTTTCTTTTATTTTAAATTAAAAATTTAAAATTTCATCAATGCTATTTAATAAATATTGAATATCTTCCATCTGGTAATCTCCCATATGTGATATTCTAAATGTTTTTTCTTTTAAATCACCATAACCGTTGGCAATTTGCATTCCTCTTTCTTGTAATTTTGAATTTAATTGTGCTATGTTTATATTCTGTGTATTTTCTATGACTGTTAGTGTATTTGACAAATGATTTTGATCAGTGAATAATTTGAAATGTTTTCTAGCCCATGTTCTTACAGTTTCTGCCATTTTTTCATGTCTATCGAATCTGTTATCTAGGCCTTCTTTTAAGATATTGTCTAACTGATAATCTAATGCATACATGTGAGATATTGAAGGTGTTGAAGGGTATTGATAATTCTTTTTCTTCAAATATTTGTAGATAGCTAGCAAATCTAGGTATGTACCTCTAAATTCTACTTTTTCTGCTCTAGCCACTGCCTTTTGAGAGAATGTACATATAGACATTCCTGGAGGTAGTCCTAATGCTTTTTGAGTTGATGTAATTAAAATATCTATATTTAATTTATCAACTTCTATTTTCACTCCGCCCGCTGAACTTACTGCGTCGACACAAAATATTATGTCTGGGTATTTTTCTACCACTTTTGCAATTTCATCGATTGGATTTGTGATTCCAGTAGATGTTTCATTGTGTTGAACTGCTAACAAATCATACTCCCCTGTTGATAAGACTCTATCAACTAAATCTGGAGTAATTGCTTTTCCCATATCCACTTTATACAAATCAGCTTTGACATTATTTGTCACTGCCATTTTATACCATCTGTCTCCGAATGCACCACAGGAGAACACAGCCGCCTTTTTGGAAGTGCAGGATCTTATAGCACCTTCCATTAGACCGGAGCCGGATGATGTGGATAATAGTATTTCTTCTTCTGTATAAAACAATTTCTTTAGTTTTTCGCTAATACCTTTTTGTAAGGCACTTGCTTCTTTTCCCCTATGACCTATCATCGGTGTTGCCATTTTTTCAAGAACATCATGTCTAACATCGATAGGTCCCGGTATAAATAACTTCTTAGCCATTTTGTGACCTCCTTTTTTAATATTTTAAATCATTATTTTCCTATAATGATACTTATTGCAATATTTATACTTTAAATTGCATCTATAATTCAATTTGATTTTCTATAATATAAATTGAAAATTTCGAATTCAGATTATAAGCCCTATTTATTCGGATTCTTTACTATAGTCTAAACGCGTTTAAAATTGTCTGTCTATTCTCAATTTTCTTTATGCTGCCAAATTGAAATTATCTATATTCTAAACCCTAAAAAAGAATCTGTCAATATTTTTTTTGATATTTTAAATCTTCAATTTATTGAAGCCGAAAATAAATGTCTTATCTAGTTTTGATATTTACATCCATTTTCGGCTTTTTTTATTTTAAACATTAATATTCAACATTTTTCAAAAATAAACCTTGAGCAGGCGCAGTGTGACCAGCTCTATTTCTATCTTTTGACTGTATTATTACCTTTAGAGATTCTTTTATTCTTCCTCTACCTATATCCACAATAGTTCCAACTATTATCCTTACCATGTTATACAAAAAGCCATTACCTTCTAGCTCAACTACTATTCTATCTCCTTCTTCGTATAATTCTGCTCTATATATTTCTCTAACTGTTGTTTTTACTGATGATCCAGAACTCATAAAACCACAAAAATCGTGTCTTCCCTCTAAATATTTTATTTCATTTTTCATTTTATCAATATCTAATTTATACTTTACTTGATAAGATATATCCTTATAAAATGGACTTCTTATTTTAGATGGGTATATGTAATACCTATATGTTTTTCTATGGGCAGAATATCTTGAATGAAAATCGATATCTACTTCTTCTGCAGCTAAAACTGAAATGTCCTTTGGTAAAATATTATTTAATATTTCAGGAAATTTTTCCACAGGAATTTTTGTGTCTACTAAAAAATTTGCTACCTGTCCCAATGCATGAACACCAGCATCTGTTCTACCTGAGCCAATAAGCTCTACTTCCTTCTGATTAAAGGCCTTTTTGCAAGCATATTCTAGCTCCCCTTGTATTCCCAAAGACTCTTTTTGCTTTTGCCAGCCACAATAATTTTTACCATTATACGAAACTATTATTTTTATATTCTTTTTACTCATAGCACTCCTCCCTTTTAATTTTATATATGCAAATATTTATAAAACACCTTTAGAATTCTCATTTTTTTTCATTGAATAATCATCTTTTATTAAATATTTTTTGACTTGACTCTATTATTTTATCATATTAATTATATAATAATATTGAATTTTATAAATGAAAATCCAATATTATTATACTGACCTTTATAGTATAACATTTATTAAATTTATATTTTAATTATCTATTCTCTAGCAAGTATTTATTAGTATTATATATTTATTTTTGTTATAATCATTTTAAGAAAGCTAAGATTTTTATCAAAAATTATGTGGAAGGAGTATTTTTATGAAAAAACATGGGCTTTTTGGAAAAGGACTTTCGCATTCCCTATCACCTGATATACATAAATATGTCTATAAATCAATTTCTTATGACGCAGATTATTTTTTAATTGACTTTGAAAAAAATGAACTAGAAAAACAAATCTCTCACCTGAGAAATGGCTATTTAGATGGTGTAAATGTAACTATGCCTTATAAAAGTGAAGTAATTGAAATGCTAGATGATATTGATGAGCATGCAAAAGCTATTGGTGCAGTTAACACAATTGTAGCTTCAAATATAGGTTTAAAAGGCTATAATACTGACTACTATGGTATTGAAAAAACACTAGAACCCCATATGCCCCTTTCAAAAAAAACTTTTCTTATTCTAGGCTATGGCGGTGCTTGTAAACCTCTAATTCATTTCCTTTCAAAAAATAGGGCCGAAAAAATATTTATCGCCACTAGAACACCTTGGAAATACAAAAATTTTGACAAGAATGGCAGTAAGATTATTTTTACAGACTATAATAAAATAAAAAATATAAATGGAGATATTGTATTTAATACTACCCCACTAGGTATGTATCCATATTCTACTACTTGCCCTCTAGATGATGCTTATTTTAAAAATTTTAATTGCGCTATTGATTTTATATATAACCCTTCGCAAACAGTTTTCTTAAAAAAAGCTAAGGAAAATGGACTTAAAACTCAAAATGGACTTAAAATGCTCGTTTACCAAGCTATAAAATCAATAGAGCTATGGAGTAAAATTTCCATACCAGAAAAATTAAAAGATGAGATTTATCTTCATTTTAGATCATTATATGTAGAAAGTGAAAAAATATTCATTATCGGTATGCCTGGATCTGGAAAATCTACTTTTGGTAAAATGTTGGCAAATTCACTAGAATATGAATTTCTAGACCTTGACAAATATATTGAAGAAATGGCTGATATGAAAATTCCTGAAATTTTTTCTACCCACGGCGAAAAAAAATTTAGAGAATTGGAAACTTTAGCCCTTAAAGAGCTTTCTTCTTTTAAAAAGCTAGTTGTTGCAACTGGTGGTGGATGTGTAATAACTAAAGAAAATAGAGATTTATTGAGTAAATATAAATACGTTTTATACTTGGACAGACCTTGTAAAGACATCTTAAGCGATTTAGAAACACAAAATAGACCTCTTTTAAAAAAGAATCCTAATGAAATTTTTTCTATCTATGAAAAGAGAAAAAATTTTTATGAAGAAGTTTCTTCTCATACACTTAATAACTCATCTACACTAGAATCTTTATTGGAAAAGATTTTGACAATATTTTAAGCATTTAAAAAGAGGATTTCAAAATTGAAAATCCTCTTTTTAAATGCTTAAAATTAATTACATATTACTTAATTTTTTCTCTACATCTTCTAAATCAGCGATACTGTCTATTTCAAATAAATCACAGTCATTTAGCTTTTCTATTTTTATATTTAGGTTAGAAATATTTTCTTTAACAATATTATCCCAGTAAAGATTTTTATAATCGTTAATATCAGATATTTTTTCTAATTTTGATTTTATAAACTCTCCATCTTCCTTAGACCAATATGATACCCCACACATAATATATCCATTGCCATCTCCAACTACTATATCTTCTACCTTATTTTCATCATTAAATTTTAATTCCCATTCATTAGAAAAGCCTTCTTTATAGCAACTAAAATATGTACTTCTTTTTATATCTGTCATAAATATATTGTTATTCATATATACGTCCCCTTCTACGACATAAGAATCCGGAAGCATATCTTTGACTAGATACATAGTGTATATATTATTATATTTATCATATTTATCATTAAAAACTAAATTAACACCATATTTTTCCTTAAGATATTCAAATTTTTCAGCTAAATATCCTGTTACTATAGTAATATCATCGATTCCTTTTTCCTTCGAAAATCTCACTTGTCGCTCTGCCATAGCTTCATTCATTACTTTTACAAGGGACTTTGGAGTGCTATTTGTAAGTGGTCTTAATCGTGTTCCAAGACCTGCTGCTAAAATTATCGCCTTCATTATTAATATGCTGTCATCTTATTAGACTATATAAAAATATAATCTAGAAAACAGCTTTCCCCTTTCTATTTTATAGTTAAATAAGTATTTCTATAGTATAAATTATACCTTATTAATATATAATATTCTATATAGATTAAATTTACTTATAAGATAAGCTTCATTTCTTGTCTTTATTTAATTTTTATTCCAACTTATCAGATATATTTTTTATTTCTTTTTATGGTTTATATATTTAAAAATATCAAACTCTTAATTATTCTTAGATACAAGAATAGAACCAATTATTATAAGAATAGAACAAAATACAAGTTTAAAACTAAAGGCTCCACCTAATATTATCATTGAAAAAATCATTGCCCAAATAGAATAAGTAATATTCAAACCTGTCGCTCTTACAGGACCTATTGTATCTATTCCTGTATAATAACATATGTATGAAAGAGTTCCTATCAAAGCTGTTATGCCCATATAAATCATCGATTTTGATTTTATAGCTTCAATAGTAAAATTTCCTCCCTTTATAGCAAATACTACTATTAACAAATAAACTACTGATGATGTTATCTGCCTAATTGTAAGTGCTTGCTTAGGCTTTATATCATCTTTCATCCCGTATGCACAAATAACACTTTCTAGCGACCATCCTAAAACACAAATAAGAGCAGCCAAAAAACCTAAAGGAAAGTTTACTACACTATTAGTATCTGGACTATATCCCAATATAATTATAGAAACTATACTCATACAAAGACCTAACCAGCCTTTTTTTGAAAGTTTTACCTTTAAAAATATATAGCTAAAAAATGCACCTGCTGCAGGATATATTGCTGAAATTGCAGCTGTATACCCTGGTCCAATGTTTGAAATTGCTATTAAATATCCCATCATTCCAATAGGACCACCAAATAAGGCAGCTAACATTACAAATCTACCACTTCTTGTTTTTAAAAGCCCTATAGTATGCCTAAAATCTTTTTTTATTATTGAAAAAATAGACATCCAAATGGCTGATGAAAAATCATGCAAAAAAGCTGCAACAATTGGTGCTAAAAATATGGTTTCATTGATACTTATATAGGGACTCATCATTAAAATCAAACCCGATATAGTTGTATCAAGCCCCCATAAAGCTCCTGAGGATAATGCTGATATAACACCAAACTTAGAATTCTCTATGTACTCTTTTTCCATTTAAATCCTCCTAATAGTCTCACTACTATTAATTATTTTTAATCTCTTCAAAGCTTTAATTCATATTTTGAAATTAATTACATTTACATACAACTTTTCCACTTTTATTGCATGTATTTTTCATAAAAAATATCTAGATTTTCTTTAGCTCTTTTATATCTCATTGGACCATATTCGCCAAAACTTACTCCCTTTGCTTCCTTTAAAACTGTCCATATTGTCCACAAAAAGTCCTGACATATTTTGAATAAAAGTATTTTTTCTTCTTTAATTTCATTTATTTTTTCTAACTCATTGTCTATATCAAAGTACTTACTCTTAAATAGTTCTTCTTCATTTTCATCAAAGCTACACTCTAAAATATGACCTGCTATATCCCACATAGGATCATTCATTCCTGAATATTCCCAATCTATAAGATAAGTCTTTTCACCTTTGCCTTTTACAAAATTTTCAGCTACAGTATCATTATGGCAAGTACATAAATCTTTTCCTATTCTTAAAAGTTCCTCTTCTAATGCCATAACTCTATCTCTTACATCTTTATATTCTGCATCATAATACTTTCCATTTGCTTCCTTAACCAATGCTTCATATTTTTCAATTTCTCTAAATACATCAAATTTATTTTCAAAATCTAAACATGAGCAATGAAGTTTTTTCAAAATAGATGCTACTATTTCCATATTTTCCTCATATTTTGCAGTTTGTGGGTTCAATGTTTCAGCATCTTCTATAAAACGACTAACCTTTACGCCTGTATTTTCATTAAAATAAACAATCTCCGTATCAAGACCTAAAACTCCAGCTATTCTAGCATTATTTTTCTCATTAATTCTACTTATCATATCACTAGTTCCAGCACCTGGCATTCTAAGAATATAGTATTCTCCATTAATATTCACTTTGTAATTTTTATTTGTCATTCCACCCGCTGGCTCTATTGATACAATATCTTTATTTTTTATTCCTAAACCATTTACAAGCTCTAACTTTATGTTTTCTACTCTTATTTCATCTTCTCTTCTAAGTATTGATGAATATATATGACCTCTAGCAACTGAGAGATGTTCTTTTGAATCAATCTCAAACCACATCAAATCATCTATCTTAATATAGCCAACCCTGTATTCTCTTCCAACATTCATAATTATATACTCATAATTCACATATGGATTTTTATTGTATCGAAATTCTTCTAGCATTTTATCAAAAAAATCTTTACTTATTTTTGAAATTCCTATCATCTCTCCATCTATCTTATTTAGTTGGTGTATGTCTTTAGACATCTTATATACCATACCATTTCTCAATTCAACTAAAGCTTCATCTCCTGAACCGCTTTCCGATGTAATAACCATTGATGTCCTATTCTTATCGTTCAATAAATTGAATATCGCTCTTTCTTCAAAAATCATATCATTTTCTATAAGTATAAAGTCACCTTTTATATAGTCTTTGCAAGAAGCAAGGGACTCCATTGTTCCTGTATATTTATATCTATTATTCTCTACTACTCTTATCTTCGGATTTGTTTTCGCTAAATTATAGAAATACTCCTTCTCATATCCTGCAACCACAATAATTTCTTCTATTCCTGCATCATCTAAAATCCTAGTTATTCTGTCTATAATACGTTCATCTCCCATACTTAAAAAACTTACCGGTTTCTTAAATACTTCTTTTTCCCCAGCTGCAAGTATTACAGCCTGTTTAACAGTTTGCTCAATAGCTGTATTCTCTAAGCAAATTCTATCTTCTTGGCTTTCTTCTATATATTTCTCGAGAAATGATATTCCAAGCCCAGTCAATTCATATCCTCTTTTTTGATCAATTTTAATTATATAATTTTGTTCTTCAAGATTCTTAACTATTGCATTTACACTGCCTAAAGATATTCCAGACTCTTCTGACAAAAATCGCTGTGATACTTTCTCAGAATTATTTATCAACAATAATATATCATATAATTTGCTCATCCTTATTTTCCCTTTCTTAACTTATTTATTTATACCTGCAACTAAGTTCATTTATTGAACACTTTTAGTTTATTCCTTATTTATTAATATGTCAATATATAGCAGAAAAATAGCCTTTTTACTTCTTATATCCTTTCTATCTCATATATTGATATAGAAATTATTCTCTTAAAAAAATACTATTATGTTCATATTTTAAATTAAATTCTTCCTGTAAAATTTATTTGGGCTTAATTTTTTATCATTTTTTAGAAATGAAAATTTTTTAAAAATAAAAAATACTCTTTTGCCTAAACCTAGCAAAAGAGTATTTTTTATCTTATTTCTTTTTTAAAAAAGCTAATTTTTTTGTAACTCCACCTTTAATCATAAATACTACTTCATTAAATTCATCTACTTTCAATAAATACATTATCAAAGAATATACTATTGCACCTATTATTACTGCTAGAGCTAGTGAAATAAAGGCTCCAACAAACCCTTGCCCCATAACAGATAAAGCAAACTGATATGTGAAGTATGAACATAGGCCCATCAAACCAGCTCCTACAAATGATTTTAAACTTACCATACCTATATTTTTTAGCCCAAAATCTCCAGCTTTTTTCTTCAAACTTCTTACGAATAAAAATAAACCTATATAGGCGGATACTGCTGTTGCAAGAGCCAGCCCTTTATAACCCAAAGGTTTTATAAGAGCAAGATTTAATGCTATATTAAACATTATGGCTATTATACTATTTGTCATTGGTGTTTTACTATCATGCATTGAATAAAAACCTCTTGTAATAACATCTCTTATTGCAAATGCCAGCAATCCTATTGTGTAAAAAATAAGTATATTAGCAGTCACTGCTGTATCACTTGTTGTGAAATTGCTCCTTTGGAAAATAACTCTCACTATAGGACTTGAAAGAACACAAGCCCCTATTACTATTGGAACAAGTGCTACTATTACTATATTTATTGTCTTTCTCAAGGAATTGTTAAATTCATCTGTTTTATCAAATACTGTATACTTTGCTAGCCTTGGATATACAACTGCAAGAATAGATGTTATGAATAAAGCTTGAACAAATTCATAAAGCTTCATTGCATATCCAAATGATGAAACTACATTAAAACCTAATGTTGTTGCTAAACTCTTGTCTATAGTTGAGTTTATCTGCGAAGCTCCAACGCCAATCAGTACAGGCAATATTAAATTCACCATTTCTTTTATAGCATCATCTTTTAGGTTAAACTTAGGTCTATATCTTAGACCTTGCCTTCTTGATTCAAAAACCATAAATAATGTTTTTGATAATATTGCAAAGAAGGTACCTATTACAAGTACAAATATATTTGTATTCTTACTTAAAATTATTGACGCTATTATTATTATATTATATGGAACTCCTACAAGTCCTGGTATTATAAACTTACCCTTAACTTGCAAAAATGAAGTTAGTATATTGGCAACGCCGACAAATATTATTGTAGGAAGAAGTATCCTTGTAAAATGCACTGCCAGCTTTAAGGCTTCTCCCTCATATCCTATAGCAAATATTTTTACTAACGGCTTTGCAAATGTTATTCCAAGCAATGAAAGTAGCAAGCATATAATAACCACTATATTTATTACAGAATTTGTAAATGCTATGGCTCCATCTTTCCCTCTTTCTTTTTCTACTTTATTAAAAACCGGTATATAACTTGTTGCTAATGCTGTACCAACTATGGCAAATATAACTACTGGTATGTTATTAGCTATGTCATACACAGCCTTATACATACTTGTACCATAAGTGGCCGCCATAACAGTTTCTCTAATCAGTCCGATCACCTTTGAAAATATTGTTACCAACATCAAAGCAAGTGTCGTCTTTGCAGTTTTTGACATCTTTATCTCCTATCTATAATTCTAAGTTAATAATATGAGGTATTCTTTCTTCTTCAGGAGGAATCATCATATAATCACCATAATATTTCTTCAAATATGTATCATAATCATTTGGACCTAAAAACTTACATCCTTCAAAGTTATATTCTTTTAGCGGAAACACAACCTCATTTTTATGCCTCCATCTATTATCCATAAAAGGTGTGTCTACTCCGTAAACAATGCTGTCTGTTAAATTTTTTCCCTTAGCCTTTTTACAATGATTAATCCATATATTTTCTATCCTTATATTCTGTAGAAATAATTTTGCATAATCCCTAATTTTAGTAGGTCTTGTTTTCCTAAAATAACTAATTCTATTAAGTGCTTTAGACCATTTTTTATTTAGCATCTCTTCATTTACTGCGTCACATGGAAATATATCGACAAAAGTTCCAACACATTTTTCTCCTGAGGCTCTTTCATAGCCTTTAAAATGACCTAAATAATAAATCTTAGCAAAGGATGGTTGTATATCTACTTCCTTCTGACATCTATTTTTTGTATATTTGTTATCGTAAAAAAGACCTTCTGGAAGGTTTTTGCTTACTATTTTTTCAAATTTTTCATAGTCCTCTCTTTTCATACAAATATCACAATCATCGTCCCATGGTATAAAACCTCCATGCCTTACAGAACCCAAAAGAGTACCCGAATCAATCCAATATTCTATATTATTTGCTCTGCATATTTCATCAATAACTTTCATTATTTCTAAAATAACTAGTTGAAGTTTTCTAAGGTCCGTTTCTTGAGAATCTATAATACTTTCAACATTGTCTTTAAACATATGTGCCTCCTGTTTATATCGACTGTCAGTAGGCAGTTCGATTTTATTAGTTCACTACCATTATACATTATATTATTAACTTTTTATTCTCTCAATAAAAAGTTTTATTATTTTATTTTTTCTGTGTTTTAAAAAGACTCTCTACTAGATAAAATCAAAATTTACGCAAAAGGGAAAATTACTTATCTAATAAAATCTATAAATAAAAACTAAAACTATGCCTAGAATTTCAAATTATCTTGTCTTAGATATTAACTCTTAATTCTAATCTTTTCCTTAATATTCTTCTATGATGAATTTTATAAAGCTTATACCCTAAGAGATTGTTTCTAAATAATTTCATTGGCATTACTTGTATTCTATGTAGCTATATGGATTTAAAATATATCTTCTTATTTCAAAATGAGAACTAATTTAATAATTACTTTAAGCCATATAAAATAATTTTTATTTAATTTTCAAATTTTAACTTCAAATTAATAAAATAAAATATGCTATAGTTATTTTTTAAAATTAAAATACAAAAAAAAGGACAAATATTACCTTTAGAAAATATAATTCAAGATTTTGTCAAAAAATATTTGTTTTTTTAATATATCTCAATACTTACTTTTATAAGCTCTATTATATTATTTTATTAAGTTAAACTGAAATTTTTTTGATAGTTCCATTATTTTTTTCATATACTCTATAGCATATTTTTCATAATCTTTATTTTCAATATTTTCTAATGATTTTTTTAAAACTTCATTTTCTCTTGATTGGTTAAAGATATCAATATTATTTTCTTTTTTATACTGAGCAACTAAACGCAAAATATCCATTCTTTTTTCAAACAGTTTTATCAATTCATTATCTATTTCATCAATTTCATTTCTATAATTTTCAATTGTTTTCATATCTTTCTCCTATGTT
>JAHHSS010000052.1 GCA_020025095.1 Peptostreptococcus sp. | reverse complement strand
ATATAATGTTTTACCTTCTGACGCCATTACTTTTCATTTACAACTTTCCTAATTTTGTATAATCTCTGTTTTGCATAAAAAAAGACGAAATAAAAATTTCGTCTTTTAAATATTATGCTCTTTAATTTGCTTACTTAAGAGAATCTAAGTTAGAAACTAACTTATCTTTTGACATAAAACCTATCTCTCTTGCAACTTCTTTTCCATCCTTAAAGAATATAACTGTAGGAACTGTATTTACACCAAACTCTTGAGCTAGTTCCATACTCTGATCTATATCTACCTTAGCACAAAAAACTGTATCCTTATTTTCTTCTGCAAATTCTGAAAAGACTGGTCCCAACATATTGCATGGTCCACACCAAGTCGCGAAAAAGTCTATCACTGCTATACCATTATTTTCCTTTACATTTTTTACAAATTCCTGCGCATTTATTACGTTTGCCATTTGATTACCTCCATATTTTATAATTAATAATATATTTTCATTAACATATTATATATATACCTATTTATCTATTCCTCAAACAAAATTATTAAAAAGTAATTATAAAAATTACACTTTTAAATAAGTATTAAAATTTTATTTAGCTGAGTTTTTAACACATACATTGTTTTTCTTTTTCTTTATTTCTTTACCTCTAGGCAAATCTATAATAAACTTTGTTCCTTCACCTAATTTCGATTTAACCTTTATATTCCCACCAAGGGTATTAATAATAATAGCTGCAATAGATAAACCAATCCCTGAACCTTCTATCTCAGTTGCACGAACTAAACTACTTCTAAAAAATCTCTCAAATATATGCTTTTGATCTTCTGCTGCTATACCTATTCCTGAGTCTGATACAATCACATTTATTTTCTCTCTACTCCTTTCAACAGCTTCTATTTTTATAAAATCACCACTATTAGTATATTTAAAAGCATTATCTACTAAAATCCTAACTAAATGTGAGAGCTTATTACTATCGGTATAAACAATTTTGTTTTTCATATTTATCTCACATATAAATTCCTTTTCTTGATACTCAGCAATTTCGTGATAGCTTTCAAAAATTTCTTTAAATAGTTCTTCTATATCAAAAGAAGTATTATTTATAGATACAATTGATTCTTCCTTTGTAAGAGAAAGTAACTCCGAAATCATTTTTTTTAGTTGCCTTGTTTCCCTCATTGCAACAGCAACCGTTTCAGCCTCTTCTTCGACAGTTGCATTCGGCGTCTTTAAAAGACTCTCTAACTTAGATTGTATAATAGATACTGGTGTTCTAAGTTCATGTGAAGCATCTTGTACAAATTTAACCTGGTTATTCCAAGAAGCCTCAATTGGTTTCAATGCCTTATTTGCAAGGTATTTAGCTATAACATAAACCAACAATAATGAGAAAAAATCTGCTGTAATCAAGAGTACAAGCATATGACTCAAACTCTCCTCCTCAGAATCTATATTTCTCATTATTCTAAAGGTGTAATTTCTATACTTAACAACAACTGTTCTAAAATTATAGCCATTATATCTTTCAAAAAAACTTCCATGTTCATTATCTATCGGGGCTGAACCATTGAAATACCTATTTTGAGTATAATATATGATTTTTTTTCCTTCATATATATATACTATATCCTTAGGGTCTTGAAGAATAATAGGCTCCATTATGGACTCTCTATTAAACTGGTTGCTCACAAAATGAAATTCGTCTAATAATGCCCTATCTATCGTACTATATACACTAAACTTAAAATAATTATAAATAAAACAACTCATCAATATCATAAATATTTCAACAACAAGCATTATATTTATAATTAATCTCTTTTTAGTCTTAATAAATACATTATTGTTTATCATCTAATATATATCCGACCTTTCTTTTTGTCTTTATATACTTGTCATATCCAAATTTTGAAAGTTTTTTTCTTAGATTACTTACATAAACTTCCACTATTTCAATTGTCGCATCCGAATCTATTCCCCAAATTCTATCGTAAATTTGTTCTTTCAACAAAATAGAGCCCTTATTTAAAACAAAATATTCAAGTAGTTTAAACTGCTTATTTTGAAGCTCTAATTCTTCTCCATTCACATAAACTGTATTTTTTTCAGAATCTATCTTTAAATCTTTAAATTCAAGATATTTATTATCTTTTATTCTTCCGTTAGTTCTAAGAATTGCAAAAACTCTCGCAACTAATTCATCCATATAAAATGGCTTTGTTAAATAATCATTTGCCCCTAGAGTAAAAGCTTCCATTTTATCGTCAAGAGATTCTTTAGCCGTAAGAATAAGTATAGGAGTGTCTATACCAGCTTTTCTCACTTCCTTTAATATAGTTATTCCATCCATTCCTGGAAGCATCAAATCTAATATTACAAGGTCGTATATTCCCTGTGATACTAAATACAAACCTTCTTCCCCATCAAAACAAGTTTCTATATCAAAGTTTTTAGATAGTTCTTTCTTCATATCTTCTTGAAGTGTTTTATTATCTTCAACTATCAATATCTTCATTAAATCATCTCCTTATTCAATTCATAAACATATAAATATACTCTTTTAATAAAGTATGTAGCAAAAGAAAACATACTCTACCTAATATAATACCACACATTAAGTTTTTATTTCAATTATTTATTATTATATTATAACAGTTATCTATAATTTAAAATAAAAATTCACATGTTTTGAATGTTATTTTCACACTTTTGTTTAATTATGGTATAATACTTTTTATAATACTATTAGTAAGGAGAATAAACATGACAGACAAACAAGTTGCCTTTGAGGATTTAATAGCCGTTGATAAAAAGTTAAAATCAACATCAACAGCTAAAAAAAATCTTGCAAAAAAATCTGAAGGTAAAAAAGCATCAACAAAATCTTCTGCAACTAAGAAAAAAAACTCAAAAAAGAACACTAAGGAAAAATCAAATAAAAATACTTCAAAGCTAAATAAAACTTCTTCTAGAAGTACTAGCAAAGTTAAAAATTCTAAGGTAAATGTTACACAAGAGGATATGGATAAACTTTGCGAAGTATATGATTGGTATCTACAAATCAAGGATTTAGATTTAGTAAAAGCGAATGTAAATATGAAAAAATCATCTATAAATATAGATGAAGAAATTATAAAAAATAAGAAAAGAATTGCTTCTGTTGTTGATGAAAATATATGGGAGGATTTCAGCCGATTATGTGAAAATACATGTCATAAAAAAGGAGATGTGCTGACACAGGCTATAAAAGAGTTCTTGCTTAAACACAAGGACTTGATATAATATATTTTAAAGGGCAAATAAAACTATATATTAGTTTTATTTGCCCTTTTATTGTGAAAATATTTATGCAGTATTTCTTTTATTTGAGAAATACACTAACTTCAAATTTAGAAATTTATTCCATCCTTGCTTAACTTAGCTTCAAATGCTTCATCTTTCACATCTGTTCTCTTTCCGAATATTCTTAAACCTAGAATAACTGCAACTATCGATACTGGAAGTACTATAACAACTGGTAAACCAAATCCTGCTGGAATATATCCAAATATAATAGTTATTGCTGCTACAAATAGTGAATATGGCATCTGTGTCTTAACATGGTCTATATGATTACAACCTGCACCCATTGAAGATAAGATTGTTGTATCAGATATTGGTGAGCAATGATCACCAAATATAGCACCTGTAAGTACGGCAGATGTAGAAACTACAACATATCCCATATCAGGAGATATTGAATGTGCAAGCGGTATAGCAAGCGGCATCAATATTCCCATAGTACCATATGCAGTACCAGTCGAGAATGAAATTATAGCCCCAAGAATAAATATTATACTTGGCAATAGGAAATAAGGAATTGAGCCTGATAAGTAGTGAATTAAGAACTTAGCTGTTCCTACTTCCTTTATTACTGAACTTAAAGACCAAGCAAGTATAAGTATAACGCCTGTTATCATTAAAGTTTTCATACCATCGATCCAAACTTCTATAGCTTCTGAAATTGTATATATCTTTTTAAACTTTGCCATAAGAATAGCAACTATAGATGCAAATAAAGCTGACTGGAATAATGCTACTGATGCATCAGATGCAGAGAAACATTCTCTTATAGAATTAAAAGAAAATGGACTTGCGTTTATTGCTGATATTAAAGCTGCATTATCTCCACCCATTATAGATTTGTAACCACTATAATAGAAAGAAATTAAAGCAGATATTATCAAAACTCCAATTGGAATAATTGCATTCCATATACTTAGCTTTACCCCATCCTTTGGAGCCATATCATCTAATTCTTCAACTCCTTGATCCAACTCATTAGTTGTAAGGTCGTTTTTTCTAAAAGATATATACTCCGCCTTTCTCATAGGACCGAACTCTCTAACCATTAATGCACTTATAAATACAAATGCTAAAATAAGTATATTATAAAATCTAAAAGGTATTGTTCTTAAAAATATTCCAAAAGCGTCTACGTTTACCCCAATACTTCCAAACGCTTCATGTATTAAACCAACTTCCAAACCTATCCAAGTAGAAATTATTGCAAGCCCTGCTATTGGAGCCGCTGTAGCATCTATCACAAACGCTAGCTTTTCTCTTGATATATTCATCTTATCAAATACAGGTCTCATAATAGGTCCAACTATCAATGAGTTTGCATAGTCATCAAAAAATACCAATATCCCTAATAACCAAGAAATTATTTGTGCGCTCTTTGAAGAATTAGCCTTATTGGCAAGTGATTCAGCTATTGCTTTTGCACCTCCCATTTTTCCAACTAAATTTATAACACCACCTATACATAGAACCTGCAAAATTATTCCTGCATTCCAAGGATCTGCCAAAGAATTAAGCGCCCTCTGTATAAAATCAAGAAAAGATAAAACCAAAGATGACAGTACATTTTGATTAGTAGACATTTGTAAAATAAATGTTCCTGATAATACACCTAAAAATAAAGATACTACAACATTTTTTGTAATAAATGCAAGTACAATCGCCAATAATGGCGGAATAATAGTTATTATACCAAATTTGTGAGCATTTGCTTGTGCTATATTATCAATATCTCCTGCAAATATTGGAGCCGATGTCATAGCAAATAACATTAGCGTTGTTAACGCCACCTTAAAACCTCTTCTGTTCATTATAGAACCCTCCTCTTTTTTTATAATAGTAATAAATAAAAAATCTCTGTCGAATATACTCGACCATGAGGGCCGACTACTTTGAACCAACTTAGATTCAAAATTAAATGCCTCGGAACAGGGCTCCGAGGCATAACTTGCACACTCATGATAGCCCAACACAAGATTGTTCTTGTGACAGTGATACGCATATTCTACGCACCCCCAGCAAGTATAATTATAAAGCTAACTATACGCTTCGGCGATAATTCCTTTCACTGTGGATGCTTTACTCCCTTGATACAGCTACTGATAATCCTCGCTCCTCTATCTTTTATTTAATTACTTAACTATATATACAAGTATATATGATATTTATTAATTGTCAAGTCCTTTTAATAATTTAATATTTGTAATATAGTAATAATTCTAGTAAAACCTCTTTTTCTTATCTATATTAAAACGCATTTTCATATATTTTTTTGACATCCTCAGCTTTAAGTTCCACAAAACCTTTTATCGATTTACCTTTTACAGCTTTTTGAGCCATTTTATCAAAATTTTCCCTGTCTATTCCTAATTCTCTAAGATTTCCAGGTATATTAAGTTCTTTATTAAAAAATTCTTGTGTTTTATCTATCGCCTCATTCGCTATATCAAATTTTTCTTTGGATGAATCTATTCCCCATACATTAATTCCATACTCTACAAATTTATCAACAGTTCTTTCATTCAAAACATATCTCATCCAATGTGGCGTTAATACAGCAAGACCTTCTCCGTGAGTTACATCATAAAAAGCACTTAATTCATGCTCCATCGCATGTACCGACCAATTATTTGCAGCTCCCTGAGATAGCAAACCGTTTATAGCCCAACTAGATGCCCACATAAGATTTGCTCTAGCTTCATAATCATTCGGTTTTTCACAAGCAATCGGTCCATAATAGAAGCAAGTTTTTAAAATAGCTTCTGCCATTCTAGCTTGAAGGTATCCTCCATTTACATTTGTGAAATAGTTCTCAAATGTATGACTCAAAATATCTGCAGTTCCTGCTGCAGTATGTTTTTTAGGTACTGTAAATGTATATGTAGGATCTAATATAGAAACTTTAGGTATTAAACATTTTCCCCTTGTTCCAAGTTTTTCATTTGTAGACATATTAGATATAACTGCATTTCCATTCATTTCAGATCCTGTAGCAGCCAGCGTTAAAACAGTAAAAACAGGTATAGATTCTTTTATAAGAGATGAATCGAGCACAAGTTCCCAAGGATCACCATCATAAAGCGTTCCTGCCGATATTACTTTAGAGCAATCAATAGAACTTCCACCACCTATTGCAAGCACTCCTCCAATTGAATGTTCCTTACAAATATCTACTCCTTCTCTAACAGATTCTATTCTTGGATTTGGATCAACGTTTGCAAGTTCAAAATATTCTATAGAATTTTCTTCCAACTGTTCAATGACGGAATCATAAATACCGTTTTTCTTGACGCTTCCTCCCCCATAAACCAGTAATACTCTATTAGTATAATTCGATACTTCTTTACCTAAATTATTTATCTGTCCTTTTCCAAATAATACTTTTGTATCAACTTGAAATTCAAAATTATACATATTATACCTCCTATTTTTCTATATCTTATCATTATAATCTATCTTTTGTCCTTTAATCAATATTTAAGTATTTTTTTTTCAATGTAGATATGTTACCATATTGTTATACAAGTTATTATTACTATATTAGATATCTTGAGCCTATATTCAAAAAAATTTAAAGTTATAGCATTATTTTTTTATTTATATCTCTTTTATCTAATATTTTGAAATAGGAAGAATTCAAATTTCTTTCACTTTACTTTAGTGATAACTTATAATATAATCTTATAGGTAGTGGTAAGATTAATTATTATTTTATTTTAGAAAAATAATATTAATTTTTCTAAACACAAAAAATATATTTGAAGGTGATGCGATGAAAAAAGATGACAGAATTGATAATGATAATGTCAAAATAAATAAAACTTTAGATACCAAAGGAAATAATAACCAAAGTATAGACAAAAATACAAACACTACACAAAAAACTGACAAGAATTTTAGAGCTAGAATAAAAAGCTCTAAAAAAAGAAGACTAAGATTTGATCCTAAAACTTGGAAAGAAAAGTATCTTCTAGATCCTAAAGTTGTTTTAAATATCTACAAAAGAGATGTTATGGAAATATTGAGAAACACTGCTGTTTTAGTTATTATACTGGGTTTAACAATAGTTCCTTCTTTGTATGCGTGGTTTAATATAAAGGCATTTTGGGATCCCTATGGAAATACAAAATACTTGAAAGTAGCAATAGTAAATCAAGATACTGGAACCGAATTTAAGAATCAAAGTTTAAAACTTGGAGATAAGGTTGTTGATAATTTGAAAGAAAATACAGCTCTTGATTGGCAATTCGTAAGTAAGAAAAAAGCCGAAACAGGGCTAAAATCTGGAGAATATTATGCAATAATTCTCATTCCAAAAAGTTTTAGTAAGGATTTAGTTTCTGTTACTAAAGAAAATGTTACAAAGGCAACAATTGATTATACTGTAAACGAAAAATTAAATGCTATTGCACCTAAAATCACAGATAAGGGTGCTGATACAATTCAACAAAAAATCAATGAGGCACTAGTAGAAACGGTTAGTAAAGTTTCTTTAGGTGCTCTCGGTGGAGTTGCAAATGTGATAGGAGATATAGATCCAAAACTAGACAAAATGAAAAAGACACTTAACCGTCTTGATCAACAACTTGACAATTTAGATAAACTATCAAGAACAGGAGATAAGACTTTAAATGATCTTAGCAAAACTCTTGATACATCTAAAAAAACTTTACCTAATATAAAAACTACTATTAATGATTCAAAGAAACTTAATTCGGATATAAAAAATACGTTGAATGATGCAAATACATCTTTTAATAACGTAGTTCCTGATCTCAAAAAAGATTTGGAGCTTACAAGCGATCTTTTAGGGCAAACAGCTGATTTGGCAAAAACTGTATCTGATAAAGCTAGTATCGTAAATGAAGATGCAAGTGCCCTTATGCTAAGGATTAAGTCAAAAACAGTAAGTTCTATTAATATGCTTGAAGGAATGGTTGATGTTTTGACTAGCATAAATAGAAGAAACTCTGCTTTACTTAATGTAACAATATCTTCTTTAAATGAAACTATAAAGATACTTGAAGATTTGAATAATACTTCATCTGATTCATTAAGATTGTTAGAATCTGGACATGATATGTCCACAGATGCACTAAGCAAAATTGTTAGTTTATCAGACTCTGTTAATAGACGTGTGTCTGATTTATTATCAGATTTTGATACTAAAATAGCTAATCCTGTAAATAAAATACATAGAAGTTCTGTGGTTGTGACAAATGATTTGAATAGAGTTATGGATGATGCGAATAAAATTTATCCTAATATAAGCACTCTACTTTCAGATGCTACTTCTGTTACTAATACTTTAAAGTCAACAACTGCTATTACACAAAGTTCTATTAAACTTTTAAAGGAACAAGTTAAAGATTCTATTGACAATATTAATGAAATACAGAACAATAAAGACTTTAAGGACTTCAATAACGTAGTAAAATCTAATATACTTGATAGAGTTGATTTTCTGAAAGATCCTGTTAGTCTTAGAGAAAACAAAATTTATAAGATAGAAAATTACGGATCTGCTATGGCTCCATTTTATAGTGTATTAGCAGCATGGGTTGGTGGTTTGGTTCTTGTAGCTGTTCTTTCAACAAAAGTAAAGGGAAAAAATAGAGCTGTAGATGAATATTTTGGAAGAATGCTTTTATTCCTTACCCTAGCAGTAATACAATCGGTTATCATCACACTTGGAGATTTCATTATACTAGGAGTTACCGCAAAACATGCATTCTTATTTGGCGCAATATTAGTATTTTGTAGTATCGTATTTACTATTATTATATATTCTCTGGTGTCGTTATTTGGAACAGTCGGAAAAGGACTTTGTGTATTCTTATTAGTTATACAAATAGGCGGTTCAGGTGGAACTTTCCCAATTCAAATGACCCCAGACTTCTTCAAGGCAATCAATAGTATAATACCTTTTACATATGGTATTGATGCTTGTAGAGAAGCAATTGGAGGAATATATCTTCCAAACTTGATGCATGATATTCATGCACTTTTAGTCTTTATGATTATACCTTTGGTAGCAAGTATTTTATTTAAGGGGCCTCTTAATAGATTAGGTCATCCTATGAACAAAATGTTCAATAATAGCTTTTTAATTGGACATTAGTATGTTTTAAGAGCATATATAAAAATATGTCTTTAAGATTTTCCTTATATAGAACAATAAACTAGTTTGATTTGAATATTTAAAAATGAGTAAATTTTTTAAATAAAAAACAGAGCAGAAAATTCTGCTCTGTTTTTTTGGTAAGCTTTTATATATTATATATTATAAAATCGCATCTGCGATAATATTTACTTTTCCTATTTAGCCCCTTTTGCCTGCTGTATTTTATAAGATTTAATTTGAAATTTTATTATCAAAATATTAATTATATACAAGTTATTCTGTAACAGATAAATATATTTTAGCCTATTTGATAACTTGTTCTTTTTAATGATAAAGCTATTATATTATAAAGAATTATCGATGTTATGATATTAATTACAGTTGCTGGTAAAACTACAGCAACAAATAATTGCATTAAACTTGCTGGTAAACCAACCATAGCAGATGCTATAGATAGAAAAACAATACCACTAATTATTGTTCCTATAAAAGTCATTACTACTATAACAATTTGATTTCCCTTTTTATTCATTTTTTCGATGACAGGACTTAAATACATAAATTTCATTACTAGATACATTATATTTACTGTAACAACTTTATCTACGAAATTAGGAATTTGTCCTCCAGGAAATTTTGTTGTCATAGCGGCAAATATTCCTGAAATAATACCTGCTATAAGGCATGACTTATAGTCATTTTTATTTATTATCATAATACAAAATAACATTACTAAAGATATATCAGGTGTTATGCCTCCGCCAATCGCAGGGAATATTTGATGTAATATAAGCCCTATCCCCAATAAAATCGCATTTAAAATCATTTTTTTTGTTTTTGAATTTCTCATTTTTCATTCCTCCATTTTTCTATAGTATAATTGACTTTTTTTATAATAATTATCAACATCAAGAAATAATTGGGTATAAAAAAACTTCGTCCTACATATAGGACGAAGTATCAATTCGCGTTGCCACCTAATTTATACAAACTCACAGAAAGTTGTACATCTCTTATTCAGGAACGACATGATTCCCTATCCGCTATAACGTGCAGCCCACGGTGAAGTCTACTATTATTTCGATTCACTCCTCTGAGACCCATTCACCTACTCTACTTTGTCGATATTCCACCATCACCGACTCTCTATAAAAGAATTTCATAAGCTACTCTTTCTCTTCAATGGATTAATTATTATGTATATATCGTATTACATATATTATAAATTGTCAATACTTTTTAGAAAAAAATAAAATTTTTAGTAATTCCGATAATTCCTCTAATTTTTTGGAGATTAATACTTAAAAATTACTTTTACGATTCAAATTGAATCGTAAAAGTAAAATACATACTCTATTTTTCTTTAAATGGATTTATGATATTTTCACTCTTATATAAATTTACATCTTCTAATATATTTTCTAAAAACTCTTTAATAGAATCTACAAAGATGTGTTCGCTTCCATAATGACCACAATCTATCACAGATATTCCCATTTCTAAAGCATCCATAGCTTGATGATATTTCATGTCTCCGCTTATAAAAAGATCAACTCCCATATCTTTTGCTTTTTCAAAAAATTCTGCACCTGCACCTGTAACTACCGCTATGTTTTTTATTCTTTTATTTTCATCTCCTATATACCTTAAATGACTTATTTGTAATTTTTCTTTTAAGTATGATATGAAGCCTTCTATGCTTACTTCTTTTGATAGATTACCTACCCTCCCTAGTCCGTAGTTATTTCCATCTTCATAAGAATTAAGGCTTCCCTCTACTTCCAATATGGACGTTGTATTTGCACCAATTAGTTTCATAAAATAGTCGTTTAAACCCTCAAATGCTAAGTCGTAGTTTGTATGCATGCAATATACTGATACTGAATTTTTTATCAACTTGTATATTAATTTTCCTTTTATATCATCATTATTAATCTTATTTAATTTGCTAAATATGAAAGGATGATGAGATATTATAAGATCTATATTTTTTTCTATTGCCTCGTCGACGGTCTTTTCTGTAATTTCTAGTGTTAATAAAATATTTCTTACATCTTGGCCTTTATCTCCAATATTTAATCCAGAATTATCCCAACTATATTGAATTTCTAACGGATATTTACTCTCTATTTTTTTTAAAATATCATTTAAAATCATATCTAAACC
>JAHHSS010000051.1 GCA_020025095.1 Peptostreptococcus sp. | reverse complement strand
CTAATCGGCAGTGTAGCCATAGAAGGCTAATTTACAGAAAAAATTCTATACACTCATCTATAAGTATTGTAAGGCTTTATATTCTTATAATCTAATCTAGAATTAGTATGTAAAATCAGTTTATTTTAAAGAACTGATTAGTAGCTTAGTCTTATTTTAAAGAGTTTTGTGGTACAAAAGGAATGTACTTTCTAGAAGCAAGTTCATCATCTAGAAGATAAAGGCTAGCTTCATTATTAGCAGCTCTTTTTACCTTTTTAACAAGATTTGTGAAATTTTCCTCTTCTTCTACTTGTTCATCTATAAACCATCTTAAAAAGCTCATAGTAGCATGTTCTTTTTCTTCAAGAGCTATATCTGCTAAATTGTAAATTCTCTTAGTAACAATCTGTTCATGCTTTAAGCCCTCTTCAAATACACTCAAAAGTCCGTCATATTCAAATCTAGGCTTGTCTATAGCATCAAGAACAACACGCCCACCTTTTTGGAACACATAGCTATAGATAGTCATTGCGTGGTCTACTTCTTCTTGAGCCTGTACTTTGAAGAAGTTTGCAACTCCTGGAAAGTCTAGGGACTCTGCGTATGCAGCCATACCTAAATAAGTATATGCTGAATAATATTCAAAATTGATTTGGTCGTTTAGTGCTTTTTGTAAATTTTCGCTTAACATGATATCACTCCTTATCAAAATATTATTTTTATTAAGTATAACATTTTTTAGAAAATAAAAGAAGATATAGATGAAATAATTTCGCAATTATAGTTGTGATGTTTTTTTATACTAAAAATAAAATTTTTATAAGATAGTAATTTCAATGATTTTGCTATATTTTCCTTTAAATTATGATATAATAATCTTTGCTTGATTTTTTAGAATTGACTATCTACATATGGTAGATAGTTTTTTTATAAATTTTATTCAAATTCAAAGCAAATATTTCAAAAATAATATATTAGAGAAAAAGCATATTTGTATAGTGAAAAGGAGGAAAGAAATGTTAATATTAGCAGATAAATGGAAAGATTATGAGTTGATAGATATGGGAAGTGGTGAAAAGTTAGAAAGATGGGGTGAGTATGTTTTAAGACGTCCAGACCCACAGGTTATATGGCCTATTGCAAAAGAGAGTGGTTTATGGAAAAATCCTCATGGGCATTATCATAGAAGTAATAAAGGTGGAGGAAGTTGGGAAGTTAAGAAGAAATATCCTAATCAATGGACAGTAGATTATGGTCCCCTTACTTTTAAAATAAAACCAACTGGATTTAAACATACTGGTCTTTTCCCAGAGCAAGCAGCTAACTGGGATTGGATGATTAATAAAATAAAGAAGGCAGATAGGCCAATAAAGGTTTTAAATCTATTTGCATATACTGGTGGTGCATCAGTTGCCTGCGCCTATGCAGGGGCAGAAGTTTGCCATGTAGATGCTGCAAAAGGAATGGTAAATTGGGCTAAGGAAAATATAGAGCTATCAGGTTTGAAGGATAGAAAAGTAAGATTTATAGTTGATGATGTTTTCAAATTTGTTGAAAGAGAAGTAAGAAGAGGCAATAAATACGATGCAATAATAATGGATCCACCATCATATGGAAGAGGGCCTAAAGGAGAAGTTTGGAAGATAGAGGATAAGCTTTATGATTTTCTTGAATTATGTATGAAAGTTATATCTGACAAGCCTCTTTTTATGCTAATAAATTCATACACAACAGGTTTTTCTCCAATAGTTTTAGAGAATATCTTAGAAACAACTATAGGAAAGAAAGTAAAAAAAGGCAATGTATATGCAGGAGAAATAGGTATACCAGCGTCAAGAGATGGAAAAGTTCTTCCATGTGGGATATTTGGACGTTGGGAAAGTGTAAGAGGTTAAAATATGAAGTTGAAGGTGATATACGAGGATAATCATTTATTAGTAGTTGAGAAAATACCAAATATATTATCTCAATCTGACAATACAAAAGATGTGGATATGTTGACACTTTGCAAAAAATATATAAAAGAAAAATACAATAAACCTGGAAATGTGTTTATGGGACTAGTTCATAGATTAGATAGACCAGTAGGTGGAGTAATGGTTTTTGCAAGAACATCTAAAGCAGCATCAAGACTTTCAGAGCAAGTAAGGGCGAGAACTATGAAAAAAACATATCAAGCAGTTGTTCTTGGAAGATGTGAAAAGAGTGGGGATTATGTGGATTATTTACTAAAGGATAAGAAGAAAAATTTAGTAAGTGTTGTGGATAAAAATAAAAATGGAGCAAAAAAAGCTAAATTAAGCTACAAAAGAGTATCGTCTGCAATATCAAGAATAGATAGCATGGAGTATTCGCTTGTGGAGATAAATCTTGAAACAGGTCGTCCTCATCAGATAAGAGTTCAATTTTCTTCAAGAAATCACCCACTTTACGGGGACCAAAGATATTCTTCAAAAGCAAGGGTGGGACAGCAAATCGCTCTATGGGCCACAAAACTTGAAATACTTCATCCTACGAAAAAAGAAAAAATGGTATTTATTTCGAATCCACCTAGTGAATATCCATGGGATATTTTTTAACAGGCTAATAATTATTTAGAGGTGAAATATGGATACTTTAAGTTATGGAGGATTTTATATAGAAGATGAAGTTGGTAACAATAAATTTTCTTATCAAGAAAGGTCTTTAAAGAAAATATACGTTCCCAAGCTTATTGAGAAAGATATAGCAGCTGTGTCAATAGGTTTTGAAGTAGTTTTTTCAGAAATAGATGAAGGTGTTGAAAAAAAGTGTCTTGGTCTTGAAAATATGTATAAATTGAAGTTTGATGCTAGATATAGCTCTAAGGAAGTTTATCTATTTGACAACCATAATCATGCATTTTTTTTCTGGTGTAAAGCTTTAAAAGAAAAAAAGTTTGAAAAAGGCATTCGTTTGTTGCATGTAGATCAACATAAGGATACAAGGAAACCTGATAATTATGATGTAAATATAGATAATTTAGAGGATGTTTCTAGATATACGAACAAGGTATTGAATGTAGGGAGTTTTATACAACCAGCTCTTTATCATAAAATTTTTGATGACGTGGATATAGTAGATTCAACATATGGACTAGAAAAAAAAATTCCTAAAAAATATGTATTAGATATTGACCTGGACTTCTTTTCTAAAGATATGGAGTATATTGATTTTGACTGGAGAGTGGAAAGGGTTAAAGAGTATATTGACAAAGCAGATGTAATAACTATAGCAACTAGTCCGTTTTTTATTGAACAAGATAAAGCAATAGAGGTGCTTAAAATACTATTTGATATAGAAAAAACAAATAAATTATGGTAACATAAGTATTGTAAAACGCATAAGTTATGAATTGGAGGCATAAAATGTTATTTGAAGAATGGAAAAAATTAAGTGAAGAACATGCAAGTGAAGAAGCAGAAATAAAGTTTTGGGAAGAGTTTTTAAAGGCTGAAACATATATATATGATACTGTTTTAAAGGAAAAAACAGATCTAATAGCTGGAAAGGTATCTGAGCTTGCTAAAAAATATAAAACTACACCAGAGTTCTTTATGGGATTCTTGGATGGTATAAATGAAAGTATAGAAAATGAACAAGATCTTGAAAAGATAGAAGAAGATACTAATATAAGTATTAAGATAGACTGGGAAAAATTGTATTATAATATGGTTCAGGTAGAAGCTCATTGGTTATACAACCTTAGAGGCTGGGAGGATATCCTTTCTGAAGAATATAGATTAAACACTCAGAAAGAACACAACAAATCTAAGATAGTAGTAAACAAAGAGCCTAAAATAGGAAGAAATGAGCCTTGTCCATGTGGAAGTGGGAAGAAGTATAAGAAGTGTTGTGGGAAATAACCTATTTGATAAGTATTAAGACGGCAGAAATGTCGTCTTTTTTTATACCACATTATGAATTTACTTGTAAATACTATAAAAAAAGACAAAAGATAATTTTGTATATTTTTCATAGTATTTATAAATAAGTTCGCAAATATCTAATCATTTTTATTAATTTAATTTATAATATTCAGATTTTAAAATTTATAGATATGCTTTTATTTTATTTATAAAAAAAATAAAAATCTATAGCGAAAAGTTATTGACAGAAACGGTTTCTTAATGTAAAATAATAGGTTATTTGACTTTATTTGAAAACTGTGATATAATAAAAATACATTTTAAAGGATGGTGATATTTTTGGCAACAACAGCTACATTGGATAATATTAGACATACGCTAGAAAAGTATGTTGGCAAGAAAATATTGCTTAAGGCAAACAAAGGTAGAAAGCAGATTGTTACAAAACAAGGTGTTTTGGAAACAGTCTACCCAAGTGTTTTCGTTATTAGAGTCGGACATGGAGAAAATACAGATGGTTATCGAAGAGTTGCATATAGCTATTCGGATTTACTTACAGAAACAGTCAAGATTAAAGTTTTTAAAGGTAATAACAAGAAAATTAGTTAGTATTAGAGAAAGTTTAAAAATAATAAAAGATATAATTGTATCATACAAAAAGCTGTTATTGCTATTACAAAGCATATAACAGCTTTTTTGTATGATATGTATAGAAATAGTTAAGTTAATTATTATAAAATACTCGAGTACAGTTGTAAATCTAGATTAAATAAGTAATTATCCTTTTAAAAAATAAAATTAATATAGTAAAATATTTTTAAGTTTAATTTTAAAATGTCAAAAAAAAGTTTCGAATAAAAATAATAATTATAGGGATACAAGCATTTTATAATTTTGATTTTATCAACACAGAGGATTTGATTTGTAGTATAATAAAAATGAAAGATAATATTGTATTGTGAATACATTTTTAGTATAAAAGTTTAAGGTACAGAGATTTCCCATTGAAAAATGTAGATTTTGAAATATCTAGTTTTTGTGTTTTATGAAAAAATACTTTTCTTTGGAAAAATATATGCAAAAAATATTGGTTTTGTCCATATTTTTCCAAAGGACTGACAAGAATTAGAATAGATTTGTTTGGAGGTATAGATGAAAGACAGTGTAAAGTTGAAAGCGAGAGCAAAAATAAACTTGTCAATTGATATAAAAGGGATATTTGAAGATGGATATCATGACGTAGAAATGGTGATGCAGTCTATAAATCTTTCTGATTATATTATTATAAGAAAGGCCGAAAGAGGTTTTGAAATTACCTCTTCTAATTCTGATGTTCCCTTGGATAAAAAAAATATTATATACAAAACTTGGGAGCTTCTGAGAGAAAAATATTCTATAGATTCTGGTGTGAGTATTTTTCTTGAAAAGAATATACCTATAGCAGCTGGAATGGCAGGTGGTAGTGCAGACTCAGCTGCCATGTTTCTTGGAATAAATAAGCTTTTTGAACTTGGAATGAGTGAAGATGAGATGATTGAAGAATCTAAGAAATTAGGTTCGGACATTGCCTTTTGTATAAAAGGAGGAACTCATTTAGCAACGGGGAAAGGAACAGATTTAAAAAAACTTCCTTCTCTTGATAAAAATATTAGGGTTTTAATATGTAAACCAGATATTTTTGTATCTACAAAGAGAGTTTATAAAAAGTTTGACAATATGTATGAGAAGGACTTTAATCCTTTAGGCAAGCCTGATAACAAGCTTCTTATTGAAGGGCTTGAAGAAAAAGACAATGAAAAGATAGTAAATGGAATGGGAAATGTTTTAGAAGCGGTAACAGCTTCTTGGTGTAAGGATATTGGAAAAATAAAGAAAACTATGACTAGGTTTGGTTCATATGCAACTATGATGAGTGGAAGTGGACCTACAGTTTTTGGTTTTTTCAATGATTATAAAAGTATTAAAAAGTGTAGTAATGTGTTGAGGAAGAAATATAGACAAACTTATATAACTTCCACTTCAGATAAGGGGGTTGAGATATATGGGAATAAGTAATCTTACATTAGACAACTACAAACCATTAAGGGATGTTGTATTTGAAAACATTAGAACGGCAATAATGGATGGAACATTGAAAGCTGGAGAAAGGCTTATGGAGATACAGTTAGCAGAACAGTTAGGTGTAAGTAGAACACCTGTAAGAGAAGCTATCAGAAAGCTAGAACTAGAAGGTTTAGTTATTATGCTTCCTAGAAAAGGTGCATATGTTGCAAGTATGAGTAAAAAAGACCTTTTTGATATTCTTGAACTTAGAGTCGGATTAGAAGGGATGGCAGCATATTATGCAGCTGAAAGAATAACAAAGGATGAAATAAAGGAGTTAGAGAGGATATCAGCAAATTTAAAAGACTTAGCTGAAAAAAAGGACTTTGAAAATATGTTGAAAGTAGATGAAGAGTTCCACAATTTTATATTTGAAATTACAGGTAATGCAAGACTAAAAAGTACAATGCTATCTATATGGGAGCCAGCATATAGATTTAGATTAAAGTATATGTCTGATTATAGCTCTGCTGTGAACATTGTAGAAGAACACAGTAAAATTATGGAAGCTTTAAAGAAAGGAGATGCAGATCTTGCAGAAAAACTTGCCAAGGAGCATATAGAAAGAACAGAGCAGTTCATGGTAGAAGAATTGATGCAAGATGAAACAGTTTAACAGATGGATAAGAGACCGATTGGAGTATTTGATTCAGGATTAGGAGGACTTACTGTATTAAAAGAAATAAATAAACGTCTTCCAAACGAGGATATAATATATTTTGGAGATACAGCTAGAGTTCCTTATGGACATAGATCAAAGGAAACAATAATGAAATACACTTTTCAAGCGATTAATTTTCTTTTAACTAAAGATGTAAAGGCTATAGTAATTGCTTGTAATACAGCTACAGCGAGAGCGCTTGTTGAATCACAGGAAAAGTATGATATTCCTATAATGGGAGTTATAGATGCAGGAGCAAAATCTGCTGTAGAATACACAAAGAATAAAGTTGTAGGTGTAATAGGAACATCAGCGACTATTAACTCAAAGGCATATAACAAGGTAATACACAATATCGATGATAGTGTTGAGGTTATAGGTAAGGCATGTCCTTTATTTGTTCCACTAACAGAGGAAGGTTGGGCAAATGAAGAAATAGCGTCTATAGCTGCCCATATGTACCTAGATGAGCTTGTTGAGGCGGGAGTAGATTCTATAGTGCTTGGATGCACTCATTATCCTATACTTAAAAGAACAATAGGAGAAGCTGTTGGCATGGATATAAAACTTATAAATCCAGCAAAAGAAACAGCTTTAAGTTTAAAGAAAGTTCTAAAAGAAAACTCTATGCTTAATGAAAGAGATGAAGAAGGTGTTTGTAAATACTTTGTATCTGATATAAATGAGCAGTTTTCAAAGGTTGCAGGAGAGTTTTTGAAAAGAGAAATACCAGTTATAGAAAAGGTTGAAATACAGAAATATTAAAAACTTTGCTGTTGTATAGAGAGGTGATAGTGTGGAATCTAAAGATGTAAAAATAAAAATGAAGATGTCTCAGTATCTTGATAATGGAGAAGAACAAACTATTGAAAGTTTTTACAATGGAAAAAGAATAGAAAAAAATGGCAGCGTATATATTAATTTTTTAGAATATGATACGGTTAAAGATTCAAAAGGAACTATAAAAATATCTGATGATGAGGTAATAATACTTAAATCAGGAGAAATCATATCAAATATGAGGTTTAGAGAAGATAAAAATCATAAATCTGAATATAAAACTCCATATGGTACTTTTGATATGAGCTTATATACATATAAAATTTCGAAGAGAATAGAAGAAAAGGAAATAAAGCTTAATTTGGATTATAAGGTATCCATAGATGGATTAATGGATGCTAATAATAGAGTAGAAATTAAAGTGATTTCTGAATAGTTAATAAGGGTAGTAATCAACTGGGGCTGTGCATTAATGGTCTTAGGCATTTACTACCTTAAATTATATAGATTGTTTGGAGGATAGAATGGTATACGAAGAAGTTTTGAAAACAGTAAGAAAAAACAATCTTATAGAGGAGAATGAAGGAATAGTAGTAGCTTTATCTGGAGGTCCAGATTCTGTATGTTTATTACATATACTCCATAGAATGTCAAAAGAGATGAATTTGAGAATATACGCTGCTCATTTGAACCACAAAATAAGAGGTTTGGAGGCATATATGGATTCTCTTTATGTGATGAAGCTTTGTGAAGAACTTCAAATTCCATGCTTTATAAGGGCTATAGATGTCCCTCAATACTGTAGTGATAATAAATTGGGTCTGGAAGATGGCGCAAGAAAGCTAAGATATGAGATATTTAATGAGATTAAGGAGAAGGTATCTGCTGATAAAATAGCCATAGGTCACAATAAAAATGATCAAGCAGAAACCGTGCTAATGAGAATAATGCGAGGAACTGGTCTTCAGGGACTTAGGGGAATTGAATATAAAAGAAACGGTGGAGTTATAAGACCTATATTAGACATATCTAGAGAGGATATAGAGAAGTATTGTGAAGAAAACAATCTTTCTCCAAGGATTGATAGGACGAACTTAGAGGCTATATACTCAAGAAATAAAATAAGGTTAAAAATACTTCCGTATATGAAAGAAGAATTCAATGAAAATATTATTACTAGTATAGTGAGAATGTCAAATAGTTTGAAATTAGATAGCGATTATATAGATTCTCAAGTTGAAAAGGCTTATAAGGAAGTTTGTAGAAAGTATGAGGATGGCGTATATATTTTTGTAGATCTCTTAACAGAAGAACATCAAGCAATAAAGAATAGATTAGTTATAAGGGCAATAAGAGAACTTATAGGAGATACTAACTCAATAGACAAAAAACATATAGAAGATGTGCTAGGACTTGCAGGAAAAAATAAAAAAGGAAAAAAAATAAATCTTCCAAGAGCTATTCATGCGTATAGATTTAATGATTATATTCTAATTAGTCTAAAAGAAATAAACTATGAAAAATTAGAATATAACTATGAAATTAAGCCTGGAGATGAAGTTTATATAGCAGAATTGGGAAAAATGTTTAAAAGTAGAGTTGTAGACATTGCGGATTTTAATGTAGAAAATTTAGGTGAAAATGTGCAGTATCTAGATTTAGGAAAGATAAAAGGAAATATAACGTTGAGAAATAGACATCAAGGTGATAAAATAATATTACGAGGTGGAACAAAAAAGATTAAAGAATTATTTATCGGTATGAAAATACCGAGAGAAGAAAGATCTTTCGTTCCTCTTATTGTAAATGAGGGTAATATCGTTTCTGTGTGTGGATACAGAATAAGTGCAAATTACTTGGTTGATGAAAATACAGAGAAAATACTTGAATTTACATTAGAATAGATAATTACAATTTAATAGAAATGGAGGAGGAAACTTATTGAATAAAACACTAAAAGGTGCTGGAATATACCTTGTAATGCTACTTCTTATAGTATTTATAGTACAATATTCTGGTGGTCAAAGTAACAAAGTAAAAGATATGGATTTTTCAAAGGTTTATAGAGAACTTGAAGAAGGTAACATATCCTCTTTACATATAGTAGACCAAACAGGTATAGAAGGTACCTTAAAAGACGGGAAGACAAAGTTTAAATCTTACATACCTCAGGAAGTAATGGGAAATAAACTTTCTGATAGTATACTTAATAGTATTGAGAAAAACAAATTGAAAGTAGGTGCAGAGCCGAAACCGAAAACTCCGTGGTTATTGGAGATGTTGCCAACTTTATTATTATTGATGTTTATGGTTATTGCTTTCTTTGTACTTATGAATCAATCTCAAGGTGGTGGGGGCAAAGTTATGAACTTTGCAAAATCAAAAGCCAAAGTTCACAAAGATAGTGATAAAGATAAGGTTACTTTTAAGGAAGTTGCAGGATTGAAAGAAGAAAAAGAAGAACTGCAGGAAGTTGTAGATTTTCTTAAGCACCCTAAAAGATATACCGAGCTTGGGGCTAGGATACCAAAAGGAATATTATTAGTTGGACCTCCTGGGACAGGTAAAACATACCTTTCTAGAGCAGTTGCAGGCGAAGCGGGAGTACCATTCTTTAGTATAAGTGGTTCAGATTTTGTTGAAATGTTTGTAGGTGTCGGTGCTTCAAGAGTTAGAGATTTATTTGAACAGGCCAAAAAGGAATCTCCTGCTATTATATTTATAGATGAAATAGATGCAGTGGGAAGAAAAAGAGGTGCTGGTCTTGGTGGAGGACATGACGAAAGAGAACAAACACTTAATCAGCTTCTAGTTGAAATGGATGGTTTTGGAATTAATGAAGGAATCATTATAATGGCGGCTACTAATAGACCAGATATACTAGATCCAGCGCTTTTAAGACCTGGACGTTTTGATAGACAGGTAGTAGTTGGAAAGCCAGATGTAAATGGAAGAGAAGCTATATTTAAGGTTCATTCAAAGAAAAAACCACTAGCGGATGATGTAAATCTTTCAGTACTTGCTAAAAGTACACCAGGTTTCACACCTGCAGATATAGAAAATATAATGAATGAGGCAGCTATACTTACTGCTAGAAAAAAAGAAGAAAAAATTTCTATGGAATCAATAGAAGAATCAATAACAAAAGTTGTTGTTGGAGTTGCCAAGAAATCAAGAGTTATAAGTGAAAAAGAAAGAATACTTACAGCTTATCACGAAGGTGGACATGCAGTATGTGCCCATGTTCTAGATCTTATGGATCCAGTTCATCAGGTTACAATCATACCAAGAGGTATGGCAGGAGGCTTTACAATGCAGCTTCCAACAGAGGATAAGTATTACACAACTAAAGGAGAGATGATGCAAGAGCTGATAGTTCTTTTAGCAGGTAGAGTTTCAGAGGAAATAAATCTAGATGATATATCTACAGGAGCATCAAATGACTTAGAAAGAGCATCTGCAATTGCAAGAGCTATGGTTTCTAGATATGGAATGAGTGACAGATTAGGGCCTGTAACATATGATACAAATGATGAAGTATTCATAGGAAATAGTATAGGTCACACTAAAGAATATTCAGAAGAAGTTGCAGCCGAAATTGATGATGAAGTAAGGAAGATAGTTAATGGAGCATATGAAAAGACAAAAGCTTTATTAAGAGAAAATCAGGAAAGACTTGATTATATAGCAAGGGCGCTTCTTGAATATGAAACACTTGATGAGAAGCAGTTCTTAGAAGCATATAATATGACTTTAGAATTGCATGATGAAGAAGAAAATATCAAGGCAATAGAAGAGACTATAGAGTCAATTGAAAGAGGAAATCAAGAAATATAGTTACATTCTTGAATAGTACTAAAATATAAATTTAAAAGATAAATAAATTTTATAGGAAATAAGTTATTTAGCGTTAATAGTAATGAAAATCTAGAATCATCTATATGATGAAAGTAGAGATATTACTATTAACGCTTTTTTATTGAGAAATATCATTTTAATCGCCCCTATGATATTTTGTATTGATAGCAACAAAAAGCAAAAGATTTTATAAGAGGGATTTTCCCAAGCTGTGATTATAATTTTTTAATTGTTCATAAAAGATATATAAAAATAAATAAGAGCGTCAGATAGAGCTTTTAAGTATGTTCTAAAGGAAAGTATTAAAAATATGCATTGAAAAATAAATTATAATAAAAAATAAGTATAAAAGGCCTTCCCGCTGTTTGAAACTTGCTTTG
>JAHHSS010000050.1 GCA_020025095.1 Peptostreptococcus sp. | reverse complement strand
CATTAAAAGAAAGAATATACTTTCTATAATACTACATTTTCCTCATTGTTTCCACAAAAGTTTTACTTTTTTCTATATTATAGTCTTTTATTAATTATACCCACCAGTATAATAAAATTCACTATCTAGTCTCATAGAAGAAAATTTAACTAATGAATAAAGATCATCTACTATTTCTTTCCTTAAAATTGAAGAACCACTTTCTACTGTGAACTGTTTAAAAATATGTGCAGATTTAATTCTATTCATTAATTCATACTTTAATTCTTTTTCATCAATGCATTCATAAGCTAAATAGAGCTCCTTATAAACATCAAATACCGTCAATATTACCTTTTCTACATAAAATGGAAGTAGATCTTGCACAAAATGTTCTAAACAATGCTCACCTTGCTTAACAAAGTATTTTATTTTGTATATATCCTCTTCGCTTAATCTTTCACAAAAATCTGTAATTAAATCTTTAGGCATTATAAGATAATTCACATTATTTAATTTATTAATTACTTCATTAAGGTCATAATTCATATTAACTCTAACCTCAAGAAATATTTTTCTAAGTCTTTCCATATGTTTAATATCTATATCAAAGTCCTTAGACTTAAAAAAATTCAATTCATTTTTTTCTAAGATTCCAGATAAATGTACTGTAATATTGTCAATTTTCTTTTTTTCTCTTTCTATTAAATCATAGTATTTGTTCACAAATTCAATATATTGACAAATGCTATCTTTAAAATAAAAAGGTTTTAAAAATACATAGCAAAATCTATATATTTCTCCAAATATGTTATATATTACCATATCTGAAACTGTTTTTACCCAATTTTCATAAACTTCTTCTACACTAGCATTTTCAAATAAGGAAATTTGATAATCAGAAAAAATATTTTCTGTCATTTCCGTTATTAAACTTCTTTTTAAATTAACTTTTAACTTTTTATCAGCAAATTTTATTTCCGTACTTACAAGGTCTCCATTTTCTATATTTTCTTCATTCACCGTTATATCTGATATCTTATTTTTTTTGATATTCAATACGCTATCTGTGTTTGAATTTCCTATTTTAATATATTCTCTATCTAGATTTATAAAAAATGGATTTCCAAAATCTGTGTAGCCTATATTTTTATTTGTAATTATAGCTATTTTATTCAATAAAACCCTATGTAAACTTTTTGAGTCTATTTTCATATTAAATACATTTACTCCGTCAAAGATTATGTATTTATCATTTCCTAAAAAATATTTAGAAAAATCACTTATTTTTCTGCATAAAGTTGCTTTTTTACTATCTTTTCTATAAAATATATACACATCTTTATGCTTTATTAAAAACATTTTTTGTGAATCATATAAGCAATTGTTCATACGACCTGTAATTTGACAAACAACCATTTTATCTTCAAGAGGTAAAAAACCAATTTTATTATTACTTTCAACTTTTAACTCAAAGCCCAAGGGAAGTTTATAATTACTAAGGTTACCCACAATTGAAACTTTTCTAACTATATTTAAATTCTCATCAATATAAAAATATCCATTAAAAATAATCCTATTATATTCCTCTGAAAAATCTTCAACATCATTAAAATCGAATTTAAATGTGAATTTATCAGTTTGAAATACAATACTTTCATCTTCACCTAGTAATTTTCCCGCATATGCATATTTACCATCCAGAATAATTATATTGTCACCTTGCTTAAAGTCAAATATCATTTTTTCAATTTGATTATCTATTGAAGAAAATTCTTCAAAATCTAATACGATCAGTATGGATAAATCAATGTTTTTTTCTACACCATTTTTACATACTGTAAAAGGTATGTAATCAGAAAACACATTTATACTTTCCATATCTATTTCTGAGTATAAACTTATTCCATGTACATCAAAATCATACCTAATAAAATCTGAACATTCTTCTGCTAAACAATCAACCTTGGAAATATAAATATTCCCAAGGTTTGTGAATTGTAAGCATTTATCGTCTAGCTTATAGTCATTTAAACCATTTAGACTAAATCCAGATTTTATACTAAATATTATTTTTTCATCTCTTTTTAGCAAAACCGGATCCCTCCAATGCCTTTTATTTACTGTCTTTCTTTCATTGCATCATTATATATTTCATCAAGATTTGTTACATACTGTGCATTTTTTCCTGTTGATGAAATTTGATTTTTCAAATCATCATAATCAGTTTTCAACTGTTCATTTGTTAAATACGGAATCCTTGTTTGATATGCAGCTATCTTCAAATCATAATATTTATTTCTTGAAGCTATATAATTCTGAATACCTTTTGCACTTATTCTCTTTGATTCAGCATATGCCTGATTATAGTCAAAATATTGTCCTACTCTCAACATATAATAGCCACCATTTCTAATGACTTTTGCTTTCACACCTCTTCGCGCAAAATTATACGCTACAGACTCTGCTCCATCTTTATCTTTTGTTGCTCCTACAAATACTGTATAGTAAACTCCTTTTTGTCCCTTATATTGTTCGGCCTCTCTATCAAATTCACTAGCCTTACTCTCAGCTTCATCTTTTTCTTTTTCAGCCTCTGTCTTTTTTGATACACTTGAAGTGTCTTCATTTAAAGTTTCCTTATTTGTATTTGTAGAATTCTTTTCAGAATCGCTCTTATCTGAGGCATTCTTACTTTGAACAACTCTTACATTTTTATTTGTTTCATCTACTGTTGGAACTTTAAAGCCTTTAATGATGAATACATATGCAAAGAATATTATAACAACTATGGCTATTATAATTATTGTATCTCTAAACATTTTTTTCTTTGAAAACATGACTTCATCATCGCTCTCAGCTATTTTAAAGTTTTCTCCAAAGCTTTTAAATTTACTTTTTAATGATTCTTTATTTATTGAAAATGATGATTTCGCTTCTTGTTCATCTATTTCCAAAGAATCTGCTTTTTCTACTTTATTTTTAAAAGATGGAATATCAACCGTATCTTTAACATCTTTGTCTTTAACCGATTTAGAGATCGCCTCTTTCTTCATAGCTTTCATTGCTTCAAGCTCCTCAAATACCTCACCTTTAGAAGCTAGCTCATCTTGCATAGAGTCAGTGTCACACGGATTTTCATCTTCTATTTGTCTTATCCTATCTTTTTCATTATTTGACTTATTTTTTTCTTTTCTAGCAAGCCCTACTATTTTATTATTTTCTTCATTTTTTTTCTGCTCATTTATATCATCTTTTGATAAGTTTCCTTTTTCTGTATTGTTTGAAGCTCTTTTTCTATTTATATGTTCGAGCTCTATAACAGTCGTCTTATCTGTAGCACGTTTTATCTTATCTGCATTAAGTCTTTGAGTTTTCCCCAATATAGGTATAAAGTCTTCACTTTCATTTTTAGCTTCACTATTTTGATTTTTAAAAGCTGACTTTTTTTCTACTTTTTTATCTTCATGTTCCTCTATAACAAAAGAATAGTTCTTTCCATCTATAGTGTTGTCAAACAAATCTTTATTTATATCTGTATGACTTTTTTCTTTCTTTTCTTGTTCTTTTTTGTAAACATAATCTTCTTCATCGAAAACTATATCTTCATCTTCAACAAGTCCAGAAACACCTAACTTATTAATTTCTTCTGCTAGTTGTCTCTCTTTTCTAAGTTTGTCATACTCTTTTTTAGTCATTTCGTCTTCTCTTATTCTACTCTTTTCACGCATCTTCAGAATAGCAAGAGCTTCTCTATCTTGTATTGTTTTATCTCCATTGAAAAGACTAGGATCTATTTCTATTTCTTCGAAATCTTCTTCATAGTAATCCTCATCTTCATTTTCTTCATCCTCTTCATCTTCTTTTTTGAAAAAATTCTTTAACTTACTAGTAAATTTACCACTCTTTTTCTATAAACTCTTCATCAAACTCATCATACTCATCATCATAGTATTCTTCATATTCATCTTCATAATCTTCATATTCTTCCTCATCATACTCTTCGTTCATTTTTAACTTATCTGAAAAAGATGAGATTCCCTTTTTTAACTTTTCAGCAAAACCACTTACCTTCTCTACACCCTCATTAGTAAAAAATCCATCCCTTGCTACTTCTATAGAATCTCTTATTGTTGTATTTTCATCAAGATTCATCAGAATATCCATTCTCTGAGTAATTGATAATTCTTCGTTAACATCTTCTTTTAAATTATTCTCACCGAAGAATTTATTATTTTCCATATTGAAATCAGATTTAACATTTTTTTGACATTCTAACCATGTTTTAGAATCAAGAAATAAGTTTTCCCTTATATATCTTTCACATAATTCCTTAAACTGTCCTTCACTGATTTCACCTATCACAAACATTCTAAATACATTTTCAAAATATCTTTTATCTTCTTTTGGTATGTAGTCTAAAAGAAGAACGATACAAGAAACATAATCTTTCATTTCTGTAGAAAATACATAGGCGTCTTCTTCTTCCACACTTTCAAGTTCAGTTGCAGTTGTAAAAGCATCATTTATTTTAACTAATACTTCTGGAGTGCTAATCATAGATGCATACTTTTTAAAGCTAATACACTTATCTGAATCCTCTACATCTGTAGCATTTATTTGTCTGTCACCTACTAAAGCTTCATCTTCAAAATTTGAAGTATTCGGATCTTCACTAAATAAAATTTCATTTACTAGCTTAAATATTTCATTCATAATATCTATTTTAGCTTCATTTACACTCATATCAAGTATTGACTTATATTTATCAACATCACTTGAAATCTCAGTAATAACCATGCCTAAAACATCTTTATATATGTTTAATATTTTATAATCATTTTCAATTTTTTCCAATCTTTCAAGACCAGAACTCTTGTCATATGATACAAATATTTTTCTATCCTTATCATTAAGCTTATCAATACCTTCTTTCATAGCCTTATTCACATAATTCTTCGAAGAATTAGTTATATTAACTATGTTTTTTTCGACAGATTTAGAACTTGAAATTACTCCATTCTGTATCCATACATCAATAATAGTTTCAAGCTTTTTTATGATTGATTTATAATATATAATATTGAATCTTAACAACTCAATATATTTTTCTTCATTTTTTTCTACTTTTCTGTATTTATTTTTTAAAGCGTCATTTAATTCGCGACTTAATTCATATTTATTTTTAATGAATTTTCTATCTACTTCTTCAATCGCAGACTGAATAAGTCCCTTTCCATAATTATTCAAAACCTTCACTCCTTATTTAGTTAAGTTTCATAAAAACTGCATTTTACACATATCTATTATACAATAACTAGCAATATAAATCTATATAAATTTGTTTTGCCAAATATCTCCTTATTACAAAACTAATCATTTTTTAAAAATTTTCAGCTCAAATAAAAATAGCCACATTGAATTCAATGTAGCTATTTTTATTAAGCACAGCTATAAGCGGAGTTCTGTATTAGATGATCATCTTTCTAGGTCTATTGTCACCAATAGACTCAAGCGGCCTACCATCTGGGAGATGCGAGCAACATCTCTTAATCCGTTCTTGGCCTTGCACCAGGTGGGGTTTACATAGCCATATAGTCACCTATATGCTGGTGAGCTCTTACCTCGCCTTTCCACCCTTACCATATACTGGCGGTATCTCTCTGTTGCACTATCCTTAAGATTGCTCTCACTAGGCGTTACCTAGCACCCTGCTCTATGGTGCTCCGACTTTCCTCACGTATTTCTACCTGCGATCATCTGCTGTACTTAACATCTAAATATTTTAACATATATTATAAAAAAAATAAAGTTTTATTTTTTTATAATAAAAATTCTTTTAGTTTTTTCTATTAATAGCCTTTATATCATATTTTCTTAAATTGTATTTCTTTATTACTCCTATTAATTTTTCTGCATAAATTTTTTCACCTTTTTCATTTTCTGTAGTTGCATATCCTGCATCTTCAAGCGACTGTGCCTGCTTTACATAATCTTTACTATCAAATAATCCGTGTTTTTTATATCTATTATTTTCTTTTAAAAAATTTGCATAATCTGAAATACTCTCGTCCCAAGATGAATATTTTCTAAAATCTGCTTTTACATAATCTTTATAGTTTTCTTTAGTTGAAAAATTTATCCTTTTTCCATGCCAACTTTTATCTGCCTTTATTCCGAAAAGATTATTTCCTTCTAATGCCAATCTAGATTCACCCCAATTTGATTCCAAAATAGCTTGTGATATTGTTATAGACGGCAAGATTCCATTCTTAATATACTCTTCCTCTGCCTTCTTTTCTATTTTTGAAATAAAGTCTTGTTCAAACATATTTTCTTTTTCTGCTATATTATTGTAAACTTTATTGTTCATTAGAAATATATAATATATCAAAGAAACAAAAATTAAAAATAATACAATAGGAGTTTTTTTTATTTTTTTATTCCTATTTTTTTTAACTCTTTTTTTATTTCTTTTTTTAGGCATTAACTTCGATGAATTGGCTTCTTTTTTGATGCTATTGATTTTTTTTTCATTCTTTGTTGGTATTTTCCCTATATCCACCACCCCTCTCTGTAATTACAAACATTATAAAAAATAATATATTAAATAAACCTTAATTTTTAGTTACTTTTAATCTATAATAGCTATCTTTCCTGCGCAAAAATCTTATAATCTGACTAGTTACTCTATAAAAAACAGCAAATCGAATGATTTGCTGTTTTAAAGAACTATATTCTTATACTCTTTCATTTTTATTTTATAATTGACCAAACTTATATTTTTAGCACTATACTCTATAATAATATGGACCACAATCTTCCTCATGCGTCTTTATATATGTCCATGACCAGTCTGATGCAACTATGTATATCTCATCAAATTTATCTATATAATTCGAATTCATTTCTTTTTTTAGGGATTTAAGAGTTGGATTAGTTTCCCATAATCAAAAATATTTAGCCCCAGATTTTTCAAGTTTATCAAATGCTTTTCTTGCATCATCTCCTGTCAAATACTTATCAGCTTCAACAATATTATAAGAAAAAATATGCCAAATAAAATTCCCCTCTCCTAAAACTTTTTTTCTCAAAAGTGATTTTGATACCTGATCTGCAAAATGTAATAACCATTCTTTTTCAAAATCCATAAAATTCTCTCCTCTGAATTTCAGTTTACTTTCATCTTTATTCCCATACTATTGTATACAATTTTATATAGATATTTAAAATCATTATATTATTTAGTAACTTTTTAATTGTATCCAAGCCTTGTCATAAAGTTTTATCTTGGAGCCTAAATCTAAAAATGCTTCACATTTTTCAAGAATTTTAGGATCTGGATATAAACTTTTATCATCTCTCATTTCTTTTGGAAGCTTAGCCCTAGCAGCTGATATAGGAGTTGAGTACCCTATATATTCCGTATTTTTAGCATTTACATCAGGGTCACATAAAAAGTTTATAAATTCTTCCGCCCACTCTTGATTATCTGCTGTCTTTGGAATACAGATTGCATCAGTCCACTTATTGCTTCCCTCTTTTGGAATAACATACTCTAAATTCTCATTTTCTGATTTCATCAGTGGAACATCTCCTGAATAGAATATCCCCATTTCCGCTTCATCTCCAACCATTCTATCCTTACCATCATCGTTTACATATGCAAGAACTAGTGGTTTCTGCTTTATTAGAAGTTGCTTTGCTTCTTCTATTTGTTTAGGATTTACTGAATTCATACTATATCCCAATTTTTTAAGAGCAACTCCCATAGTATCTCTTACAGAATCAAACATTAATATATTTCTCTTATACTTTGGATTCCACAGTATATCCCAACTATCTACTTTATCTTTTACCAATTCTTTATTATATACAATCCCTAGAGTCCCCCACATATATGGAACTGAATATTCATCTTTTGGATCATATTTAGGATGTAAAAAAGTCTTATCTATGTATTTGTAATTTGGAATATTGTTAAAATTGATTTTTCTCAACAATCCCTCCCTACTCATCTTTTGTACCATATAGTCTGAAGGAAATATAAGGTCATATCTTGTGCTTCCACTTTTTACTTTCTGATACATCATTTCATTGGTATCGTATGTAGAATACTGGACTTTTATACCCGTTTTCTCTTCAAATTCATCTATAAGACTTTCATCTATATAATCACCCACATTATATACATTTAAAACCTTTGAAGAATCTTGGCTACCTTTCCCACATGCAGAACTAGTTATTGCTATGCTAAATATAAAAGATAGAACCGCAAATTTTTTAAATATTTTATTTATTTTCATAAACTGCCCTCCTTTTACATTCCATTTGCTGCATGCTTGATTACAGAATCTTTCCTATTTGCAAGAAGTAATAAAACTATTACTGTTACAAACATCAATGTTGAAAGTGCATTTATTTCTGGCTTTATTCCTCTTCTAGCCATACCATATATTTCTATTGAAAGGTTACTTACTCCATTACCTGTATTAAAGAATGATATTACAAAATCATCTATCGACATTGTAAAGGCCATTAAAAAACCTGAAATAATTCCTGGCTTTATTTGAGGTATTACAACCTTTCTTATTGCAAACCAAGGCGTTGCTCCTAAATCCAAAGCTGCTTCCTCCATATTATCTGGTAGCTGTCTTAGCTTAGGAAGAACTGACAGTATTACATACGGTGTACAAAACATAATATGAGATATCAACATTGTATTGAATCCAAAATTCATTTTGAAAAATGTAAACAAGCTCATTATTGCTACACCTGTTACTATTTCAGTATTTAACACAGGTAAATAGTTTATATTTAATATTGTTGTTTTCTTTTTACCTCTCATTTTAAACAATCCTATTGATGTTATTGTACCAAATATTGTAGAAATAATTGAAGCCAGTATTGCTATTGTAATCGTATAATACAGGGCTTTAAGTATCGTCTCATTCTTTAAAAGCGCCTTGTACCACTTCAAGGTAAAGCCTGTTACGTGTCCCATTGACTTAGATTCGTTAAACGAAAAAATTATAAGCGCCAATATAGGGGCATATAAAAATATAAATACTAGTACTAAGTATATATTAGAAAATATTTTTAATTTTTTTCTTCTAGCTAAAATTTTAATCTCCCCCTTCCAAACTTTCCTTGTCCATCTTATTCATTACTGCCATGGAAATTAGTATTATTAACATCATTATTATTGAAACTGCAGAGCCAAAATTCCAGTCTCCAACAGTAGTAAATTGTTGCTCTATAAGATCACCTACGAGCATAGTTTTTCCTCCACCTAAAAGTCTTGAAATAGCAAAAGTTGTTACACATGGCATAAATACCATAGTTATACCACTTAAAACCCCTGGCATACTTAGTGGAAGTATTACTTTTCTAAAAACTGTGATTCCATTAGCACCTAAATCTCGTGCAGCATTTACAAGATCTTTATCTATCTTCTGCAATGTTGTGTATATAGGAAGAACCATAAAAGGTAAGAAATTATAGATCATTCCTAAAAGAACTGCAGAACTTGTATATAAAATTGAACGTGGATGCAGTCCAAAAATACCTAAGAAGCTATTTAAAAGACCATTTTTTCCCAGTATAGCAACCCATGCATATGTTCTAAGCAAAAAGTTCATCCACATCGGCAATATAAATAAAAGTATTAAGGTAGCACCTTTACTTATGTCCATTTTGGAAATTATATAGGCTACAGGATATCCTATTAAAATACATACTATAGTTGCAACTGCCGATAAAGCGAATGATCTTGCAAATACTTTGTAAAATAATGGGTTAAAAACTTCTTTATAGTTATTTAAAGTAAATTTAATAGTTCCATCTCCTGACGTCTGTGTAAAACTATAATAAACTACTAAGAGAAGTGGTATAACTATAAATATTATTGACCACACTACGTAGGGATAGGCTAGTTTTATTACTTTTTTATCTGATTCTGTTCTTTTCCTAACTTTTGCTTTCATTTTAAGCATCTCCTTTGTGCATGATATGAATGTCTTCTGGCGTAAAAGACATTCCCAACATACTTCCTACAGGGGCTGTTTTAGTATTTTGTAAAAGCCATATATTGCCATTTTCTTCAACTTCAAGCTCATAATGAACACCCTTAAATATTGATGATTTAACTATCCCTTTTAGCATTCCCTCTTCTGCATTTACCATTGCTATGTCCTCAGGTCTAATAACGACTTCTACCTTTTCACCTTTTGCAAAGCCCTTATCAACGCATCTAAATCTTTTTCCGCAAAATTCAACATCAAAATCATCATGCATAATTCCATCTACTACATTACTTTCACCTATGAAATGGGCAACAAAAGCATTTTCTGGCTCATTATATATATCAACCGGTGTACCTATCTGCTGAATAACTCCCTTATCTAAAATTACTATCGTATCACTCATACTCAAGGCTTCTTCCTGGTCATGAGTTACAAATATAAATGTTATCCCTAGTTTTTTTTGAATCTTTTTAAGTTCACTTTGCATTTCTTGCCTAAGTTTCAAATCCAAAGCTCCTAAAGGCTCATCAAGAAGCAATACTTTTGGTTCATTTACTAAAGCTCTTGCTATTGCAACCCTCTGTTGCTGCCCTCCCGAAAGACTAGATATATCTCTTCTTTCAAAGCCCGAAAGAGAAACAAGTTCTAGCATATTTTTAACTTTTTCATCTATAGTTTTTTTATCCATTTTTTTTATTTTTAAGCCGAATGCTATATTGTCATATACATCCATATGTGGAAAAAGTGCATACTTTTGGAATACGGTATTTATATTCCTTTGATATGCTGGAACATTATTTACTCTGTAACCTCCAAAATAAACATCTCCCTCATCAGCAAATTCAAAACCAGCAATGATTCTTAAAAGTGTAGTTTTTCCACAGCCACTTGGACCTAAAAGTGTCAAAAATTCATTTTCATTAATTGTAAGATTAAAATTATCTAAAACTGTATTTTGACCAAATGATTTTGTAACATTTTTTAATTCTATAAGTTTGTTATTCAATATTTTTCACCCCTTTTTAAAATTAGAAAGACGGCGGACTGCTTATCCAAATCAACTCAGCCGGTGTCTTCCCTTCATTAGATATACTATGATTTTTTCTTGGCTTGTAATAAAAACTTTCACCTTTACGAACTTTTAATTTCTTGTCGCCTATGTGAAGACATATTGTACCTTTTAAAACAAAACCAAACTCCTCGCCCTCATGAGGTTTTTCTTCCTTGTATCTTCCACCTGGTTCTACTCTTACAAGAACAGGTTCCATATCATTTTTTTGCGAATTCGGAACAAGCCATTTAAATGTGTATCCAAGTTCAAAATCTTCAGTTTCGAACATATCGTCTTTCTTAAATGTTATCTTTTCAGTTACCTCATCTGCAAAAAAATCTCTCAGATTAGTACCTAATATCTCTAATATGTCAACTAGAGTTGCAATCGATGGCGAGGTCAGGTCATTTTCTAGCTGAGAAATAAACCCTTTGGAAAGCTCACATCTATTTGCAAGTTCCTCTTGAGTTAATTGTTTTTCTGTCCTCAGCCTTCTTATTTTCTCACCTATATCCATGTTTTATCCTCCATTTCATATAACTTATAAAAAATATAAATTCTTCTTATATTTGCTTTTCTTTGATATAGAATTTCAGTTACCAAAGACTAAACTATTTGTTTAATAAAAATAAACCACATTTATTATAACGTCAAT
>JAHHSS010000005.1 GCA_020025095.1 Peptostreptococcus sp. | reverse complement strand
ATATTTTCCCCTATTTTTTGAAAACTCTCTTTAATTTTCATCTTTATCCCTTGATGCTCCTTTAGATCAAAAGTTGGGTCCTTTGCATAAATTTCCCTAGCTTCCTTTTGAACCATTCTAAGTATCTTTATATGTTTAAAAAGATTAGCCACCCTTAACTCTGGTAGACCATGTTGCCTAGTTCCAAAAAAATCTCCAGGCCCTCTGATTTCTAGATCTTTTTCTGATATTTTAAAACCATCATTGCTATCTTCCATTATGCTCATTCTCTGCTTACAAACCTTGGTCTTAGAATCATAAATAAGAGTACAATAAGATTTTTCACTCCCTCTTCCAACTCTACCCCTTAACTGATGTAGCTGGGATAGGCCAAATCTTTCTGCATTTTCTATAATCATAAGACTTGCATTAGCTACATTTACCCCTACTTCTATTACCGTTGTAGCTACCAAAATATCCAGCTGATGATTTTTAAAAGCTTCCATTACCTCATCTTTTTCCTTGGCCTTCATTTTCCCATGTAGCAAGGCTATTTTTAAATCTGGAAACATCTCTTGAGATAAGGCTTGATACACCTCAGTTGCTGAATTTACTTCCAAAACTTCACTCTCTTCAACCAAAGGACATACTACATAGGCTTGACGTCCCTTTTTTATTTCATTTCTTACACTAGAGAGATAATATTTTTCTCTTTTACTTTTTTCAATGGCTATTGTTTCTACGGGTTTTCTACCTGGTGGCAACTCATCTATTATAGATATATCCAAGTCTCCATACAAAATAAGGGCAAGCGTTCTAGGAATAGGTGTGGCTGTCATAACAATAACATCTGGATTTTCAGACTTTGAAGTTAACTTACCCCTTTGCCTTACTCCAAAACGATGCTGTTCATCAGTTATTACCAAGCCTAGCTTACTAAACTCAACCCTGTCTTCTAGCAAGGAATGTGTACCTATCAAAATATCTATCTCTCCAGACTTCAAATTAGCTAAAATTTCTTCAACTTCTTTTTTTCTACTACTACCTGTTAAAAGTGCCAACCTAATTCTCTTGTCTTTAAAAAACTCACTAAAACTTTCATAATGTTGCTTGGCCAAAATTTCAGTAGGAGCCATATAAGCCCCCTGATAGCCATTTAAAACGGCATTAGCAAGTGCCAACTGGGCTACTACTGTCTTACCACTACCTACATCTCCCTGCACCAATCTATTCATAATTTTAGGTGCTTGCATGTCTGACAAAATTTCATTTAGAGCATTTTTTTGAGCCTTGGTAAGTTTAAAAGGAAGGGAGGCTTCGATTTCATCTAACTTGGGACTTTTCTTAAACTCTATCCCTCTTGCAAGACTAGTCCCCCCCTTTATAGAAAATAAACCCAACTGCATAATTAAGAACTCTTCAAATATTAATCTAAACATAGCTACTTTCAAATCTTCCTTCTTAGCAGGAAAGTGCATACTTTTAATGGCAAAATTAATATCGCACATATTATACTTACTCAATAAACTTTTAGGAAGATATTCTTTTACCATCAAATTACTATTTTCAAAAATATTTCTTATCACTCCCATTATATCCTTATTCGTTACCCCATAGGTCAAGGGATATACAGGAAGTATTATACCCGTATTTTTTTCAGTCTTTTCATACTCAATTTCACAATTATGCATCTCAATTCTATGATTGGCCTCAATCTTAACACTACCAAATACCCTTACTACATCTCCTACCCTAAATGTATTTTTAAGATAGTCCCTGTTAAAAAATATCAAACTAGCTTTTCCACTTTCATCGCTGACTTCAAAAATTGTAATTTTCAGCTTGTTAACCTGTCTATTTATTATACGGTTTATCCTTACCCTTACAGTAACCTTTTCTGAATCTTCCAACTGGAAAATCTTCTTCTCCCTACTCCTATCTTCAAATTGTCTTGGAAAATAGTAAAGAGCATCTTTTATAGTTTCTATTCCCAACCTAGACATTTTTTCTGCCTTTTTAGGACCTACTCCTTTTACATATTGAATATTTTCATTTAATGAACTGTACATCTTAATCACTCATTTTCCTTTTTAAAATTCTATCTTTTTATATTATATCAGTATAAGCTTTATTTTTCTTAATTATATACAAAAAGGAGAAGATAAAAATCTCCCCCTTAATAAGTTTAGTCTATTTTATTCTACAGATATAAAATAATAGTATAGAGGTTGACCTCCATAGTAAAGTTCTACATCTATATCTTCAAATTCTTCTTGAATTAACTCAGCAAAAGCCCTAGCTGAATCTTCTTCTACATTTTCTCCATAGTAAAGAGTAACTATGTCAGAATCTTCATCTATCATACCTTCTATTACCTTTTTAGTAACGTCTTCTACACTCTTTCCTGAAGAAACAAGGGCCTTACCTGTAATACCTATTACATCGCCTTCTTTGACTTCTATACCGTCCATAATAGTATCTCTTACAGCATAGGTAATCTCTCCTGACTTAATACTTTCAAGAGCCTCTGTAAAACTTTCCATATTGGCGTCTGCTTGGGCTTCAGGATCAAATCCTACTAAACAAGCTATACCTTGAGGTATATTCTTTGTAGGAACTACAAAAATATTTTTTTCTGAAATCTCCTTAGCTTGATTTGCAGCCATTATTACATTACCATTGTTTGGAAGTATAAATATGTTATCTGCATTTATCATGTCTATAGCATTCATAAAATCTTCTGTAGAAGGGTTCATAGTCTGGCCACCCTCAATTACTATATCTACACCTAACTTTTCAAAGATTTCAGATAAACCACTTCCCATAGTAGTTGTAATAAAGCCATATTTTTTCTTTTCCTTATTTACATGAAAATCGTCATCTTTGCTTAACTGAGATGGCTCTTCCTCTTCTTTGTTTTCTATAATCTGATTTTCATGTTGTATCTTCATATTTTCAATCTTTATAGTCACTAAAGGTCCATATTTTAGGGCTTCTTCTAGCACACTACCTGGATTATTTGTATGAACATGAACCTTGATTACTCCATCAAAACCTACAACCACCAAACTATCTCCATAATTTAGCATAATATCTCTCATAGAGTCTGAATCTATACTGTCAGTTTCTAGTATAAATTCTGTACAATAAGTAAATTTAATATCAAGGTCTCTAGCACTTTCACTACTTGTATCCGTATTTTCAGACTTAGATTTATCTAAAGTAGTTTCTTGAGCATCTAAAAGCTCAATCTTCCTACCTTTTAGAGCTGATAACATACCTTCATACATACATACTAGGCCTTTACCACCTGAATCTACAACTCCAGCATCTTTTAAATTTTTCAAAAGATCAGGCGTTCTTTCAAGAGAAGCATTGGCTTGTTCAACTACTGCTTCAAAAAACTCTATCATATCCTTATGTTTTTTGGCATTTTTCACTGCAAAATCACTTGATTCCCTTACTACCGTAAGTACAGTTCCTTCTATCGGCTTGATAACGGCCTTGTAAGCCGTGTCCGAACCAGACTTTAATGCCTTAGCCAACAAACTAATATCTAGCTCTTTTTTGCCCTCTATAGACTTTGATATACCTCTTATTATCTGTGATAGTATAACCCCAGAATTACCTCTAGCTCCCATTAAAGAACCCTTAGACAAGGCCTTACCTATTTCTTCAATATTATCTTCCTTCACCTTGCTTAGCTCTTTTAAAGCTGAAGCTATTGTAAGCGACATATTCGTACCTGTATCACCATCTGGAACAGGAAATACATTCAACTTATCAATTAATTCCTTATTATTTTGAAGATTATTTGCTCCTGAAACAAACATCTCCCTAAATAATTTACCATCTATCATTTGACTCATTACACATCCTCCCAATTACTTGACTCTTATTCCCTGAACACTTACAGTTATCTGGTTTACCTTCACACCTGAATAAGTTTCTACTGTATATTTTATTCTTTCTATAATGTTATTTGCAACAGTGGTAATATTAGTACCATATTGTAAAATTACAAATATTTCTATATCCACTTCTTTTTCACTTAATTCTATAATGTTTACACCTTTTGTAACATTTTCTCCCTTTAATAGTTCTACAATTCCTTTTGACTTGGCTGAAAAACCTACTAGTCCATAGCTTTCTGTAGCTGCTTTGTAAGTTAATTGGGCAAGTACATGTTTATCTATCTCTATTTGTCCTAGTTTATTGCCTAATATTGAACTCATAATTATTTCCTCCTCAATTTTTATATATACAATATGATATCCAAAAAGACTTCCTTCAAATCTTTTTAAAAGAAATATTCATTGATTTAATCTTGTATATTATATTATACAAAAAAAACAGCATTAATGCAATTTTTTACTTGATTTTTCTATTTTATTATGGTATTATTAATTATGTTTTTAGGCTTAATATTTTAGTATTAAGGAGGTGTGCATAGTGTCAAGAGTATGTAGCGTGTGCGGAAAAGGTAGAATATCTGGAAGTAAGGTATCTCACTCAAATAAGCATAGTAATAGAACTTGGTCAGCAAACTTAAGAAACGTTAGAGCTGTAGTAGATGGTACTCCAAAGAGAGTTGCTGTATGTACTAGATGTTTACGTTCAGGAAAAGTTGAAAGAGCTTAGTTAGCTTAAATAGGCTATGGGATTTTCCCATAGCTTTTTTTATTTTAATCACTTTTATCATACTAAAAAGTGCCTATGAAAAATCATAAGCACTTTTTATTTCAATATTAAATTATAATTTGAGTCTTAAAGTTTTAACATGAAATTTTTATTGATTTTCAATATTATTTTTTGAACTTGAGTCAACTTTTTTCGAATTATTCTTTTCTAAATTGATTACTTTATCATCTATTTTCTCTGTTTTTTTTGCATGCTTATCTTCATTATTATATGATTTTTCTGAGCTTTTTTCTTTATCAAACACAATTTCAGCTTTGAATAGGTCTCCGTCAAGGTACAACTTTAATTCCCCGCCCTGAGCTTCTACATAGCTCTTAGCTATGGATAAACCTAAACCTGAACCTTCTGTATTTCTAGATTTGTCCCCTCTCCTGAACCTCTCTAAAATATCATCAACTTCATAATCTATTTCTGTTTCTGATATATTTTTTAAAAGTATAAACACACTTTCATTTTCTTCATATATATCTATATATGCTCTTGTATTTGGCATAGCATATTTAGAAATATTAACCAATAAATTCTCAAATATTCTATATGTTTTTTCTCCATCCAAGTTTAGTATTACCTTATGTTGCGGAAAATTAGTTTTTATAGAAATATTTTTAACTTTTAATTTATCGCTTATTTCAAAAATAGTTTGTTTCATCAACTCTACAACATCTATATCATTAAACTCCAGTTTAATATTTCCTGTCTGAGCTTTTGAGATTTCAAACATATCATCTATCAATACTTTTAATCTTTCAGACTTTCTATATATTGTATCTATATATTTTACCGCTTCTTCGTTAGTTTCTACACTTTTTAATAAATCCGTGTAAGAAAGAATTGAAGTCAGTGGGGTCTTTAAATCATGTGAAACATTTGAAATTAGCTCACTTTTCATTTTCTGACTTTTAATTTCTTCGTCAACTGATTTTTTATATGCATTCTTTATGCTGGCTAACTGTCTTTTTACTTCTTCATAGATACCTACATCTTCAGACATTATATCTTTATCTAAGTTGCCATTTGCAATGTCTTTGGTAAGATTAAGCAAATTTATATAGTCTTTTATTCCTTCATTTATACTACTTCTTACAGTTTTAATAAATAACAATAGTAATAAAATATAGATTACAAATAAAATATCAAATGTAAGACTATTATTTGTAAATATGAAGACTAATAGAATAAAACCTAGTGTAATCATAACTATTCCCATTACAAATAGTCTATTATATTTTTTCTTAAAATCTAAACCAAGAATATTATTAATAAAATTGCATATAGATTTATATAAAAATTTTATAAGCTTAACTATCAAACTCTTGTTTTTTAGGTAATTTGCTATCCCCTCTCCAAATGCTATTTTGACAAATGTTACACATATAAATGCCATTAAAAATATTAAAAACCAGTAGCCTATATTTAATAAATTTACCAATTGCTTTGCTAGTGAAAGTTTTATTCCATTTGCAATTATCGTATTTAGTAGGTTTCCAGCTATTGTTTCTCTAACTATTTTAATTGGAACATTATTGCTCAACAAAGAATAGTACAGATAAAAAAATACTCCTAATATAATTTCAAAAGGAGATTTATATAATCTTTCCATCCCTCTAAAACTTCTAAGTCTTTCAGTTGGTATCATCAGTGTCATAAGTGATACTATAATAACTAAAATTCTCGCGATAGTTTCTATAATTTTATAAGATCTTCTTTCATTTTTATTTATAAAGTTGCTTACAGAGTCATAACTTGTATAGAAATTTGCATTTATATTTCTTGGGACTGCATAAATAAATTTCATATTTCTAATCGGTTCTATTTTATAATTCGAAAAATCATCTGGTAATTCTCCACTTATAAAAGATACGGTTCCTATATTTTTACTTGCTTGTAAGTCTAAAAAATAGTTATTCATCGTTTCTTTATTAAAACCATAGCAATAACTTATTTTTCCATCGCCCTTTTCATCATATTCAAAAACTATATAGTTCATAAACAAACGCTTCAAATCGTCAGCTTTAATATTTTTAAAATCATAATTTGTCATAATAGCTTTTGTTTTTGTATTTTCACAATAATATTTTATATTCCCATTTGAATCCATTATAAAGGCATTAAGTTTTTCAAAGCCACTATTAAAAGAATCTTTTATTCCTTCGCTATCCATCTCACTTGAATAATAGTCTACATTTACATTATCAACCATTGATTTTATAGTTTCATTTGACAAAAAAAGGTCTGATGGCTTCATCAGTTTATTTTTTTCATACTGGTATGCCTTATAGTATAAATAATAATTTGAATTATATAAATCCGCCATATAAGCTTCACTCTCAAATGGATTTGTATTATCATTTTTTACTTTCACTTCAACATAATGATATCTATATATCATTACTAAAGAGAGCATAAGCATAACTAATAAAACTAAAAAGGTAAAAATATTTCTTTCTTTTTTAGATTTTGTCAATCTTGTATCCAATTCCCCACACCACCTTTAGGTACTTTGGATTTTTTGAATCCAATTCAATTTTTTCTCTTATATTTCTAATATGTACCATTACTGTATCTGTATTTATGGCACTTTCATTCCATACTTTTTCATATATTTCTTCTGAAGAAAATACTCTACCTGGATTTTTCATTAGTAGGTTTAATATTTTAAATTCAATTGGTGTAAGCTTTACGGCACTTCCATCTACTAGTACCATTTTAGTATTCTCATTAAGTTCCAAGCCACCTATAATGTAAACCCCTTCTTTTTCTTCTGATTCATTATTTTCTACAAGATTTAGGTATTTTGTGTATCTTCTAAGCTGGGAGTTTACTCTTGCTAATAATTCTAATGGCTTAAAAGGCTTATTTACATAATCATCCGCACCTATATTAAGCCCCATTATTTTATCTACTTCCTCTGATTTTGCAGATAAAATAATAACAGGGAAATCATATTTTTCTCTAAGTTTCATTATCATTGTGACACCGTCTATTACAGGCATCATTATATCTACAATAGCAAGGTGGATATCATTTTTTTCAATTGCATCAAGTCCTTCTAGCCCATTAGATGCTTTTATTACATTATAACCTTGATTAAGAAGATATATCTCTATTGCCTCTGCGATTTCTTTTTCATCTTCAACTACTAATATATTATATGAATTCATAGTAACCTCCTCTAAAATGCAGTTATATAGTATTAAGGATATATACAGATTCTTATCTACATATATCCCCTAAAATCCTATTTCTGTTTTACTATAAGCAAACAGCCATCTCTAACATTTATATGACATACATCATCTAGCATAACATTAGAAATTCCTCTTGGAGTGGAATATTCCAAATCGAACTCCTCAAGAGGATATTCCAAATCTCTAAGGGTAACTCCATTTGCATCTCCCTTAAACGGGATTATAGATATTATATCACCTTTTTTACCTTCTATTGTTATTTCATCATTTTCAAGTATATATATATCTTCTGTTTCAGATATTATCCTAGGATAAACTCCTTTTTTGAGTATATAATACAAAAGACCTATATTACTTAGTTCATGATCTATTCTACCACCAAGAGCAGCATATATATCTATACACACATTCCCTTTTTCAATTGCGAGAATAATTCCAAGCTCTGAATCAGTTTCATCTTTTCTGCATGGATATTTATAATATTCTACGCTTTCATTCTTAAATTTTTCAAATACTTTTTCTTCTATGGAATCAAGATCACCAACTATATAATCCACTTTTATACCCATTTTATACAAATGGTTTGCTCCTCCATCTATAGCTATTATTGTCCCATATTCTTTAGATAGTATTATATCTTTGAGCTTTTCATAATCTTTAACTTCACCATTTAAAACTAAACATGCTCTCTTGGCAGAAATAAACTCGTTATACAACTGTATCAACTACTTTCCTTCAGCAGCATCTCTTAATGTTTTTACTGCCTTATTTATATCATCTCCAAAAATTGCTGATCCTGCAACCAGAACATCTGCACCCGCATCCACAATTTCCTTAATATTGTTGGCTTTTACACCTCCATCAACTTCTATAAGAATATCTAAATTTCTCTCTTCTATCATTGATTTTAATTCTTTTATCTTTTCTATTGTTTCAGGTATGAATTTTTGGCCTCCAAAACCAGGATTCACTGACATTAGAAGTACCATATCTATATCTCCCAAAATATGCTTTATCATATTTACAGGAGTTGCTGGATTTAAAACAACCCCTGCCTTCATTCCATGGTTTTTTATGTTTTGTATAGTTCTATGAAGATGTGTACAGGCTTCTTGATGTACTGTTATGATGTCACATCCCGCATCTGCAAGTGCTGGTATAAAATTATCAGGATCAGTTATCATAAGATGTGCATCAAATATCATATTTATATCTTTTCTAAGACTTTTTATTATAGCTGGACCAAAAGTAATATTAGGTACAAAGTGCCCATCCATTACATCTAAATGTAAATATTCACATCCCGCATTTTCTACTTTCTTACAGTCTTCTAAAAGTGTGGCAAAATTTGCCGATAATATTGATGGTGCTAATTTCATAGTTATTCCTCCTAAATTAAATCATTTGTGATTTATAAATTTCTCTTTAATTTACCTTTTAAATTATTTATTTCATCAAGTATTTGAAGATAATTTTGATACCTTCTTTTAGATATCTTTCCCTCTTCAACTGCCTGCTTTATACCACATCCCGGCTCATTTTTATGTATACATTTTGAGCCAAACTTACAATCTCTATACTCATCAAATTCGATAAAGTATTCCTGTAACTCTTCTATTTCTATATTATTTAATTCGAAAGAACTAAATCCTGGTGTATCTGCAATAATTGCATTCTTCCCTATTTTGAAGAGTTCTGCATGTCTTGTAGTATGCTTTCCTCTACCTAATTTTTGAGATATTTCTGCAGTTGCAAGGTTTATACCTGGGGCTATATAATTTATAATACTAGATTTCCCTACACCTGATTGACCTGCAAAAACAGATATATTATCTTCCAATTCATCTAATATCTTATCCATATTTTCCCCAGTTTTTGTACTAACAGGGATTACTTTATATCCGACTTTTTCAAATTCTTCTTTTATAGAATTGCTAATTTCTCCTGTTTCATCAAGATCTGTTTTTGATAGAACTATTACTATATCCAGTCCTTCTCTCTCCGAAAAAACTATAAACCTATCTAGTAAAAGAAAATTTGGGCTCGGTTCCTTTACTGAAAATGTTATTATAACCTTATTTATATTTGCAACAGGTGGTCTTACAAGTTCTGATACTCTTGAATGAATATTTTCTATTATCCCTTTTTTTTCATCTTCATCTACTATACTGATAGAAACCCTATCTCCTACAAGTGGTGTCTTATTTTTTTTTCTGAAAATACCTCTTGCTTTACATTCATAGATAGTATTTCCAACTTCGACGTAATAAAATCCACTAATCCCTTTTATTATAATTCCTTCTAGCATCTTGCCTCCGTTTTTTAAAAATTAATCATTAATACTCTATAATACATAATAACATATCATAATCTTTTATAAAAGATTTAATATTTTTTATCAATTGCTAATTGTACCCATTTAAAAATTACATTTATTATATTACAAAACCTCCATTAACTCCAATAATCTGTCCAGTTATAAAATTAGATTTTTCAGATGCTAAAAATAAAACTGCATTAGATATATCTTGGGGACTTCCTAATTGCATAATTGGAGTTTCTTCTTTTAAAACTCTTATATCCTCCTCTGTAAAGTCATTCATCATATCTGTCATTATTACTCCTGGTGCAATTGCGTTAACATTAATTCCAGAAGGTCCTACTTCTTTTGCTAATGCTTTTGTAAAACCTATAATACCTGCCTTTGTCGCTGAATATGCTACTTCACATGAGCCTCCAGTAACCCCCCACATAGATGATATATTTATTATTTTACCTTTATGAGCAGATATCATTGTTTTTAAAGCTTCTTTTGAGCATAAAAATACAGACTTAAGATTAACATTTACTATCTTATCCCAGTCCTCTTCGGCCATATCAGTTATAAGACCTTCAAAGCTTATACCTGCATTATTTACAAGCAGATTTATTGTTTTGTATTTTTCTAAACAAAAATCAAACATTTTTTTTACTTCTTTTTCTTTAGAAATATCTGCCTTAAATATTTCACATTCTAATCCCCTTTTTTTCAATGTTTTTTCTACTTCTTTGGCACTTTCTTCTGATTTGTTATAGTTAATTATTACTTTATAACCTTCTTCTGCAAGATCTATACAAATTTGTCTTCCTATTCCTCTAGAACCACCTGTAACTAAAGCTATTTTTTCCATTTTACACCTCATTATTTTTTCTTTAAACAAAATTAAAAAGAGCTATCTAGCGATAACTCTTTTTAATTTTTATATTTAGTTCACTCCATTATTTCCTGTATTTTGATTATTTCCTTGCCCTTGTGTATTTCCTGAATTCTGATTGTTTTGATTACCCTGAGTATTACCACCACTTTGACCACCAGAATTTGAGTTATTAGGCAAGTTAGTATTCTGATTTCCAGAATGAGAGTTGTTACTGTTATCTTGATTTCCAGTATCTGAGTTATTTCCAGAATATCCGTTACTTGAAGAATTAGATATATTGCTATCTACTCCCGTATTAAAATCATCATTTGAGCTTTCTGTATTCTCTATAATACTAGGTCTTTCTTTTTTAGGTTCTCTTCCTTTACTTACTACAAGAGATACCTTCTGACCTTCATCATTTGAACCTCCAACTAAACTTTGACTAAGAACCGTATCTTCCTCAGCACTATTGTACTCATATTTTACATTTCCAAGCAAAAGTCCATTATCATTTAAAAGTTTTTCAGCTTGTGTCAATTTTAATCCTACAACATTAGGTACTGGTACCTTTGAATTTCCCTTGCTAACTACTACTCCTATTGAATCACCTTTTTTTAGTTTTGTATCCGGACTAGGAGTCTGAGAAATAATCTTACCTTCACCTACTTGATTACTATACTCTTGAGATTTAACTACTAAATTCAAGCCTTTCGAGCTTAGTTCATTTTGTGCTTGTTCAACAGTCATATTTATAACATTCGGTGCAACTACATCTCCACCTTTGTTTCCAAATATACTGATACCAAAGTACTTCATTGCAGCTACTCCATAACCTATCAGTATTAATATTAATATCGCTGCTATTATTTTTAACCTTCTTCTAGATTTAGGAGTTTCTTGTTTTCTGGCCTTTTTCTTTTTCTCTTTCTTTAAATCTCTTCTTGATTTTGGTTCATCCTCATAATAATCATCATCATATTCTTCATCATAATAGCCATCATCATATTCATCGTCATAATAATCGTCATCGTCATCATTATAAACGGCAGGTCTCCTCCCCTTAAACATACTTGGGTCTCTACTGCTCATATCTGAAGTTGCAAAGTTATCATAATCTTTTACATATGGAAGATCAATATTGTTTTCAACAAATTCAATATCTTCTATAAGTTCTTCTGCCGTCTGATATCTGTTTGCTGGTTCTTTTTCTGTCAGTTTTCCTATTATAGTTCTAACACTTTTAGGAATTCTTACCTCTTCTTCTTCAGAAAAAGTTATATTTTCATTTATATGCTTCAAGGCTATTGATATTGGACTATCACCAACAAACGGAACCCTTCCTACTATCATTTCGTACATAACAATACCTAAAGAATACAAATCTGCATTACTTGTAAGGTGTTTACCCTTTGCTTGTTCTGGTGATATATAATGCACTGAGCCTATAACACTCCCCATATTAGTCATAGTAGAACTGCTTACTGCTTTTGCTATACCAAAATCAGCAACTTTTACAAGTCTTCCATCTTTTGATATTAATATATTATGAGGTTTTATATCTCTATGTATTATACCATTTCTATGTGCAGCACTAAGAGCTTGTGCAATCTGCTTTGCTATATCAAGCGCTGTATATTCTTCCAAGCACCCTTCGTTTTGTATTATTTCTTTAAGATTTTGTCCATCTACATATTCCATTACAATATAATGAACTTTTCCATCTTCACCGACATCATAAACATTTACAATATTCGGATGAGATAAACTTGCAACGGCTTCTGCTTCTCTTTTGAATTTTACTAAAAATTCCTGATCATCTACGTATTCAGGTCTTAGTACTTTTACTGCAACTATTCTATTTAACAGCTTATCTCTGGCTTGATAAACAAATGCCATTCCGCCGTCTCCTATTTTTCTTAGAATTTCATATCTATTTCCTAATACTGTCGCTCCCATAATAACACCACCTTACGCCATAACTATTATTACAGTAACATTATCTTTACCTGAAGACTCATTAGCCAGCTTTATAAGGCTATCAGCGATAATATTAGCATCATCATTGTTTATAAAAACTTTTTCGATTTCTTCCTTGTTTACCGCACCTGTAAGTCCGTCTGTAGCAAGTAAAAGCTTTTCGCCTTCTTTCAATTCCCTAGTAAATATGTCTACTACTACTACTGGTTCTGTACCAACAGCTCTAGTAATTTTATTTCTATCAGGGTGTACTCTTGCTTCTTCTTCTGTGATAATATTAGCCTTTACATATTCTTCTACTATTGAGTGGTCAGATGTTATTTTTTCTAATTTACCATCCTTATCCACTACATAGCATCTACTATCACCTACATTAGCAACATATGCAACCCCATTATAGACAACTGCAACCGTTAATGTTGTCCCCATTCCATCAAAACTAATATCCTCTTTTGACTTTTCATATATCATTGAATTAACTGTATTATAGGATTGCTTAATTATATCATCAATATACTCTATCTTTATTGTTTCATTTTGTATCAATTTGTCGTTGAATAATTCTATTATATTTTCAACGGCAAGTTGGCTAGCAACCTCTCCTTTATTATGGCCACCCATACCATCTGCAATAGCAAAAATTCCTACTTCTCTATCATCTCCAACTTCTATTATTTCTCCTTTGCAATAGTCTTCATTATTCTTTCTGACCATGCCAATATGAGAAGTACATACAAAATCCATATTCTTCCTCCTTAAATCTGTTACTTGAACTTTCTTCTTAGCTGTCCACAGGCACCACTAATATCTGCGCCCATAGAATTTCTAATCGTAACAGGTATATTCTTTTTATCTAGATAGTTTTTGAACCTATTAATATACTCCATATCCGGCTTTTCAAATTCTCTTTCTTCTATTGGATTTATTGGTATCAAGTTAACATGGCACAACATTCCTTTCAATAACTCAACCAATTTTTTAGCCTCTCTTTCAGAGTCATTTTTCCCCTTAATAAGAGAATATTCAAAAGTTATTCTTCTATTTGTCTTTGAAATATAATAATTACATGACTTTATAATTTCTTTAATAGAATACTTCTTAGCAACCGGCATTATTTCCTGCCTTTCTGAATCAAATGGTGAATGCAAAGATATTGCAATATTTATAGGAATTTCCATATCGGCAAGTTCATATATTTTATCCACCAATCCACAAGTTGATAGGGTAATATGCCTATATCCTATATTTAAACCATTTTCTTCATTGACAAGTTCTAGGAATTTTTTTGAATTTTCAAAGTTATCAAGCGGTTCTCCGCTTCCCATCATTACAACGTTGGAAACTCTTTTCCCAAGATTTTCTTGGACTTTAATTATCTGATCCAATATTTCCCATGGCTCTAGATTTCTTTCCAGTCCATCAATTGTAGAAGCGCAAAATCTACAACCCATCCTGCAACCTACTTGATTAGAAACACAAACAGTAATCCTACTTTCATATTCCATGGCTACTGTTTCTATGATATTTCCATCATTTAATAAAAATAGATATTTTTTAGTATTATCTATTTGAGACTCTAGCCTCAATTCAATATCTATATTCCCTATAATTGAAGTTTCTCTTAGTTTTTCTCTAAGTGATTTAGGTATATTTTTCATTTCATCAAAATCTCTTACACCTTTATATACCCAAGAAAAAATCTGGCTTCCCCTAAACTTTTTCTCACCTATACTTACTAAAAAATCTTTCATTTCATTTTCTGTTAAGTTTTTTAACACTATCTTCCCTTTATACATTATATCACACCTCAGATACTTTTTTTAATTTTTTTTCAATCTGCATATAAAGAAGCCGTCCATATCAAATTCATCAGGATATATATTAATATATCCATTGCTTAAAGTTGAGCTTTCCAAATTCAAACCATCTATTGAGTCAAGACTAAAATTTTTGTTTTCTGAAAGAAATCTATAGATTACTCCCATATTTTCCTCTTTAAAAATAGTACAAGTCGAATATATCAAAATTCCACCATTCTTAACATACTCGGCAGCATTTTTTAATATTCTAAGCTGAATATCTGGCAAATTTTCTACTTCTTCTTCACTTTTGTACTTTATTTCAGGTTTACGTCTTACTATACCCATTCCTGAACAAGGTACATCACTTAAAACATAATCAAATTTACCTTTATATTCCTCGAAAATATTTAAGGCATCGCCTTTTTTAACCCTTACATTACTCAATCCTAGTCTATTTGCATACCATTTAATCATTTTTATTTTATGATCATAAATATCTTGAGAAACTACTTCTCCAGTATTATTCATCAACTCTGCAATGTGTGTTGTCTTTCCTCCGGGAGCAGCACATAAATCTAGCACTTTTCTATCTTCCTTTGGATTAAGAACTTTTGAAACTAACATTGAACTTATATCTTGTATACTTATATATCCCATCTTAAATAATCTATTATTTTCTATATTTTTAAAATTTTCCACCTTTATGGCTTCTTCTAATAGATTACTTCTTTCTGATTTTATTCCTTCTTTTTCAAGCTGGTCAACTATAAACTCAGCAAATTCACCAAAGCTATCAAACCCATCCATTTTTGTTCTATTTATTCTTACATAAAGTTTGGGTTTCTTTGAAAGAGCATCTAGTATATCTTTTGTTCTAGATATACCATGTTCTCCTATTAATCTATCCACTATCCATTTTTCATATGAATATTTAATAGCTATATCCTCTACTGTCTTATCTCCAATCTTGCAAATTTCATCTTTTTGTCTAACAAGATTCCTTAAAACAGCATTTACAAAACCTGAAGCTCTTTTATCAATTTTTTTAATAATATTTACCGATTCATTGATAGATGCATAGTCAGCTACCCTGTCTAAAAAAATAATCTGATAAACAGCTAATCTTATCGCTGTTTTTACAGAGTTTTCCATTTTTCTTACCTTTATTTTAGATACCTTGTTTATTATATAATCGATGTACCTCTTTTTTTCTATAACACCATAAACAAGTTCAGTTATCAATCCTTTATCTCTATCATCTAACTTAACTTTAGAGAGACGATCATTTAAAGATATGTTGGAATAGTTTTTGTTTATTTCTATGTCCATTAAAATTTCATATGCTATTTTTCTTGATGACATAAATTCTCCTTCCATCTTTATATTAAATCAGCAAATTTACAGATAACTGAGTTTAATAAACTATTATTAAAATCAGTTATTAGAATTACAATTAAGCAATATTATAACACATTCTGTAAATATAACTGTTTTTCTTTTCAAACTAAATACTTTTTATTTATATTTTAGAGTTTATTATCATTTTTGTATAAATTAGATGTCTTAAACTACAAATTCGGATATAGTATATTTTTTGTAAATGAAAAGTAATATGACTATATGCATTGCATATAGTCATATTTTTACTTAATCTTAATCATTATCTCTTGCAATTACAACTAATCTTAACAATTGAAGAATTGAAGAAAGGGCTGCTGCCACATATGTAAGAGCTGCTGCACTTAAAACTTTCCTACTTTGCTGATTTTCTTCTGACTCCATTATTCCTAGTGACTGCAATTGTTTTAAAGCTCTGCTAGATGCATTAAATTCAACTGGTAGTGTAACTAATTGGAATAATACTGTAGCAGAAAATAACACTATTCCTATCCATAATAAACTCTTATTTACAAAAAATCCTAACAAAATTATAATCCATGACGCTGATGAAGCAAAATTCACAGCTGGTACAATTGCACTTCTAAGCGTAAGTGGTAAATAAGACTCTTTGTGTTGTATTGCATGCCCACATTCATGAGCAGCTACAGCCACAGAAGTAATAGAAGTTCCATAATAAACTTCTTCTGAAAGATTTACTTTTCTACTTCTAGGATCATAGTGATCTGTAAGACTTCCTCTCACAGGATATACTGGAACTGAACTTAGACCATTTCTGTCTAATATAGTCCTAGCAACCTCTGCCCCAGTCAAACCTCTAGATGCTCTAACTTGAAAATATCTACTTGTTACTGAATTTACTTTATACGAAGCATATGCTGAAAGTATAATAGCTGGCAACAAGATTAACATTGTTCTATCCCAAAAAAAACCATATGGATACATAATTTATCACCCCTTAAAAAATACAACTGTACTATTTCAAAATAGTTCCTTCTTCTATACTATTTCCTTTTATAAACTCTGCAACTGGCATTCTCTTTTTATTAGGCATTTGCATATCTACTATCAAAAGTATATCTTTTCCACATGCCACCTCTATACCTTCTTTATCAACTTTTAAAACCTTTCCATACTCGAATGAGTGAGTTTTATTTATTACTTTTGTTTTCCAAATCTTCATTTTTCCATAAGAAGATTCACACCAAGCCCCTGGCCAAGGAATAGTTCCTCTTACAAGATTATGTATTTCTTTTGCAGATTTAGAAAAATCAATATGCCCTAAATCTTTACTCATCATAGGAGCATATGTAGATTCTTCGTCATTTTGCTTAGTCCTTGTATAGTTATCCGATTCAATTGCCTCTACTGTTTTGCTTAAAAGATTTGCACCTTCAATCATCATCCAATCATGAAGTTCCCCAGCAGTTATTTCATCATCTAGTTCAAATTCTTTTGACATTATTATATCGCCAGTATCAAGACCTTCATCCATAAACATGGTAGTTACACCAGTTTTTCTGTCCCCATTAATTATAGCCCAATTTATTGGTGCCGCGCCTCTTAATTTTGGAAGCAAAGATACATGAACATTCACACAACCTTTTTTAGGTATATCAAGAAGACTCTTTCTTAAAATTTGACCATATGCAACTACTACTATTAAATCTGGCTCCAAAGCTGTCAACTTATCTATAAAATCTGGATTTGATGCTTTCTCTGGTTGAAGAACTTCTATATTATTCTCAAGAGCAAGCTCTTTTACAGGAGACATCACCATTTTTTTCCCCCTGCCTTTTGGCCTATCTGGCTGAGTTACAACTGCCAATACTTCGTGTCCATCAGCTATTATTCTTTTTAAAGTTCCTACAGATATTTCAGGTGTTCCCATAAAAACTATACGCATTATTTTTCACCCTTTTCTTCTTTATTTACTTTTTCTACAAACAATATGCCTTCTAAATGATCAAGCTCATGGCAGAATGCTCTTGCTAGAAATCCACTTCCTTCTACAACTATTTCATTCCCATTTCTATCTTGAGCCTTAACCTTTACATAATTAGGTCTAGTAACATCCCCAATATAATCCTCTACACTTAGACAACCTTCTGGATCTGTTTGTTCGCCAGAAAATTCTACTATTTCAGGATTTATAAGTTCTATAAGGCCACTCCCAACATCTACTACAACTGCCCTTCTAATTATACCTACTTGAGGTGCTGCAAGACCAACTCCATCATTTGCATACATAGTTTCTGCCATATCATCTAGCAGTTCATGTAATCTTTCATCAAAATCTATTACATTTTTACATTTTTTATTTAAAATAGGATCCCCCATTTTTACTACGTTTCTTATTGCCATATCTTACCTCCTAGAATTTCTTTCTTTATATAATTATATTAACATTTTTTTTATAATTTGTGATTGTTTTGTATAAATTTTTATTTACATTATATAAAGCTATTTGGATTCTGTTCAACACTAACTATTATGTCTTTATCAAAAATTTCTCCGTACTTACTTATGCAAATATATTTAATAATAGACTTTAGTTTTTTAACGTTTAAATTGTTATCCTTTACAATCACTTGCCATCTATACTTGCCATTTATTTTGTTTATAGAACATTCATTTGGCCCAAGTATTAGATTTTGAAAATATATATTGTTCTCTTTCAATATATATTCTAAACTTTTTAAGAACCTATTTGAATTTTCCTTCACCTTATTATATGAATACCCAGAAAATACTATCCTGAATATGTTATTAAACGGTTCATATCCAAAAGTTTTTCTTATAGCTATTTCTTTTTGATAAAAACCTTTATAGTCATACTCAATTGCTTTTTGAATAGCATAGTGTTCCGTATTATATGTCTGCAAAACTACCTTTCCTTCTTTTTCTGCTCTTCCAGCTCTTCCTGATACTTGAGTTATTAGCTGAAAAGTTGATTCAAAAGCTCTATAATCTGGATAATTAAGCATCATATCTGCAGATATAATACCTACAAGGGTAACATTTTCAAAATCGTGCCCCTTGCTTAATATTTGTGTTCCAATTAAAATATCTGCTTTTTGAGAGTTAAAAGAATTGAGAATTTTTTCTAACTCACCCTTTTTAGAGGTAGTGTCTTTGTCAACTCTCAATATTTTATAATTAGGAAATCTTTTTTTCAAATTAAATTCTATTTTTTCTGTACCTATACCTATAGGGCTAATGTGGCTATTTCCACACTCTGGGCAAGTATTTGGAATTAGTTTCTCTTTACCACAATAATGACAAATCCCTTTATTATTATATTTATGGTATGTAAGTGATATATCGCATCTATCACATTTGAAAACATAACCACAATCTTTACACGTAAGAAAACTTGCAAATCCTCTTCTATTTAAAAATAATATTACTTGATTTCCATTTTTAACTGTTTTTTCAATTTCTTTTAGCATCTTTTCACTTAAATCATCTTTATTACCCTTATGAAGCTCTTCTCTCATATCAACAACTTCTATTTTAGGCAAAGGCCTATTATTTGCTCTTTTATTTAAAGTTAAAAGATCATATTCACCTTTTTCTGCTCTATAATAATCTGAAATTGAAGGTGTAGCAGATGCTAGAATTACTGTAACACCTTGTTTGAATGCCATATATCTTGCGATCTCTATAGAGTTGTATTTAGGTGTCATTTCTGATTTATAACTCATTTCATGTTCTTCATCTATTATTATCAATCCAAGAGAGCTAAATGGCAAGAAGAGTGCTGACCTAGTTCCAATTACAACTCTAACTTCCCCCTCTTTTATTTCTCTAAAAACATCGTGCTTCTCACCTTCTGAAAGCATGCTATGGAAAATTCCTACTATATCTCCAAATCTATTTCTCACCCTAGCTATCATTTGTGGTGTAAGAGCTATCTCTGGAACTAAAAAAATACTGTCCATGCCCTGTTCTAACATATATTCTATTACATCAAGATATATCTCTGTCTTACCACTTCCTGTAACACCATGAAGTAAAATAGGTTTTTTCGTATTACGATTTATCTTTTCTATTATTGATTGATAAACTTCTTTTTGTTCATTATTTAAAGTTATATCCTTGTCAACACAGTTCAATTTACTCAGAGATTTTCTGTAATACTCTACCATTTCAATCTTAATTATCCCTTTAGCTTCAAGGCTTTTTACCGTACTTGAAGATAATTCTAAAATTTTAATCGCCAAATCTTCTTCTATTTTCTCATTTAAGGAAAGAAATTTTATTAATTCCTTCTGCTTACTACCTAATCTATACTTTTTTTCTTTTATTAGTTTATCAATATTTTCTAAGTTATCTACAAGGGATATATATTTTATAAACTTTTCATTCTTCCTATCTATATATTCCCAGGATATAATTAGAAGATTTTTTTTATTCATATTTGATATTAATTTTTTTGAAAAACTTTCAACTAAAATATCATAATCTAGTTTTCCAGAATGCATCCTCAACATATTTATTAATCTTTGCTCATCATTATCCAAATAAAATTCATCTTTTATCGTAGCTAACTTGACAACTTTTTTAGACTCTAAGTGATAACCCTTTGGATAAAAAAGATTAAGACAATCTAAGTATGTACACATATATCTATTACGCATCCATTTTATTAAATCTATACTCTCCGAACTTATAAGCGGGCTTTCATCTAATATATCATCTACTTCTTTTATCTTATTTATATCACTATTTTCATCTATATTTTCCTTTAAATGAACAACTATTGCTTCTATTGGCTTATTAGAACGTCCAAACGGCACACTTACTCTATGACCTTTTTTTATATCTGTCAAAAGATGAGAAGGCACCTTATATGTAAACAGCATATCGGCAAACTTTCCTTTAGTTCGCAAAATCAAATCGGCATACACACAAAGCACCTCCTTTAAAAAAGGGAAGTCATACTTCCCCATATTTTTATTATTTATTCTTGTTATCTGATATTTTAAGTAATTTATCTAATATAACTTTCGCTACTTCTGATTTTAAAAGCTTTGGATATTCAGATATATTACCCTTGGAATCTATAATTTTAACTATATTAGTATCAGACTTAAATCCAGCACCTTCTTTTGTAAGGTCATTTGCAACTATAAAATCTAAATTCTTTTTAGATATTTTTTTCTTTGCATTTTCCAAAAGATCGTTAGTTTCTGCAGCAAAACCTATCAATATTTTATTTCCTTTAATTTTCCCAAGTTCTTGTGCTACATCTTTATTTCTTGAAAGTTCAATAACTAAATCGCCATCAGACTTTTTAATTTTTTTATTAGAATAAGTCTTAGGTCTATAATCTGCGACTGCTGCACTTTGTATAACAACATCGCAACTATCATATTCTTCTATAATTGCTCTATATAAATCTTCTGCACTTTCAATTTGAATATATTTATGTAAACCAGAAGGTACTTCAATTTCAGTCTTTCCAGAAATAAGTGTTACTAAAGCACCTCTTTTTACTGCTTCACTTGCTATTGAGTATCCCATTTTACCACTAGATCTATTTGTTATATACCTTACTGGATCAATAGACTCAATAGTAGGTCCTGCAGTTACTATAATTTTCATACCTTCAAGATCTTTTTCAATATTTTTTTCCTCAAAAAACTTTTCAACAAAGGAAACTATATTTTCTGGTGTTTCTAATTTGCCTCTTCCTGTATCTCCACAAGCAAGTATTCCTGAAGCTGGATCTATAAACATAGCACCATATTTTTTAAGTTTTTCAATATTTCCCTGTACAATCGGGTTATTATACATATTTGTATTCATAGCAGGTGCTATAATTAACTGTGCTCTAGTTGCCATAACAGTTGTTGTTAACATATCATCTGCTATTCCATTTGCAACCTTACCTATAAAATTCGCTGTTGCTGGCACAATTAGAAAAGCATCCGCTTTTTTTGCAAGTTCTATATGTTCTACTTCCCATGTCTTTACTTCTTCAAACATATCTACAGTTACAAAATTATTACTCAAAGTCTGAAATGTCATTGGTGAAACAAATTCTGTTGCAGACTTTGTCATTACAACATGAACTTCTGCTCCAAGTTTTTTTAACCTACTTACAACATCACAAGCCTTATATACAGCTATTCCACCTGTAACACCTAGTACTATCGTTTTATTATTAAGCATTTGCATCATTTCTTTCTTTTAAAATATTATTTCTTATTCTTGTTCTAGTAACTTTCTTTCCTGCTCTATCTTATGAGCTATTTCTTTTTCCTTTATTTCTTCATCTGTTAATAGTCTATAACCTATCTTACCTGCTATTATTTCTTCACTCGCAATTACAACTGGCTTATCCTTAGCCTTAGCTTCTATAAGTGGCTTTTCACCATTTACTAATTCTCTTGCTCTCTTTGATACTGTCGCTATAAGGTAGTATCTGTTTTCTATTTTTTCTACTATATCATTTAATGATGGTCTTAACATTCTTTTATCTCCTTTTCAAACATTTCTAATACATCTTTTTTATATCTACCTACTTTATTCTTTTCAGCATATACTATATGCTTTATTTCTTCTGATGACTTTTCAACTACATTATTAAATATAAAATAATCATAATCTCCAATCAATTTGATTTCACTGTAGGCACTTCCGAACCTTTTTTCTATTTGTTCGACAGTTTCTGTTCCTCTTCCAACTATTCTATTTTTTAATTCCATAAGACTAGGTGGAAGTATAAAGATAAATACAGCTTCTGGATAAGCCTTTTTTATCTGCATAGCTCCTTGCATTTCAATTTCAAGTATGACATCATTCCCTTTATCTAATTCTTGAAATATAGCTTTTTTAGGAGTTCCATAATAGTTGTCATATATCTGAGCATATTCAAGAAATTCTCCTCTTGCTATCATTCCTTCGAATTCTTCTTTTGTTTTATAATAGTAATTTACGCCTTCTTTTTCTCCAGTTCTTGGTTTTCTAGTTGTTGCAGAAATAGAAAGCTTCATTCCTTCATCTGATTTAAGTAAATCTTTGCATATCGTACCCTTGCCTGCTCCACTTGGTCCAGATATTACTAATAATAAACCTTTCTTCTTTATAGACACCTTATCCCCTCCTTTAACTATTCAATATTTTGAATCTGTTCTCTTATTTTTTCAAGCTCAGACTTAACTTCAATAACTAGATTAGTTATATTAATATTAGAAGATTTTGACCCTATAGTATTAGTTTCTCTATTCATTTCTTGAATAAGAAAATCCATTTTTCTTCCTATAGTATCATCTCTTTTTACTGTATTTCTTAGCTGAATAATGTGACTTTTGAATCTAACAATTTCTTCTGTTATATTTGATTTATCGGCATATATAGCTACTTCTTGAGCAAGTCTAGATTCATCTACAACGCTAGGGTCTTCAAGTATTTCAGAAATTCTAAAGTTTAATTTTTCTCTATACTCATTTACCACATCATCTGAATATTGCTCTATCTCAAGTATATATTTTTCAAGAAGTTCTGTTCTTTCAAGTATATCTTTTTCTAATTTTTTCCCTTCTATTTCTCTCATTTCTATCAATTTTTTCAGGGACTTTTCAGTTGCATCAGATAATATATTCCAAAGTAATTCTTCATCATCTTCTGCCTCAGTTGAAGTTATTATTTCCGGAAACCTTGCTATATCAGTAGCTGAAATTTCTTCCTCGATATCAAAATCTTTCTTTATTCTTCTTAAAATATCATTATACTGTGATGCCAATTCATCATCATACTGAAGTTTTACGCCTGAAGATTTTAAGGTTTCAAACTTGATAAATATATCGATTCTACCCCTACTAAGGTATTCTTTAACTAATACTCTCAATCTATCTTCTAAAAAAGATATTTTTCTTGGCAATCTAGGATTTATATCTAAATATTTGTGGTTAATAGCCTTACATTCAACTGATATATTATAGCTATCATCCTTATATTCCCCCATGCCAAATCCAGTCATACTCTTTGCCATATTTACTTCTCCAATTCAATTTATATTATTACCATAACTTCTATTATATCATAAAAATTCATTATTTTAAGGTTTTTAAAAATAATTCCAACTCACTTTTGAATTTTTTTTGCTTACTATTTACAAAACTATGGCTACTATTTTCAAAAATACATGTATATGTATTCTCTATTACACTTTCTAAATACTTAACTGTCTTGGGATTTACAAGTGAACCAGGTTTAGCAAAAAAAAGCGCTGTTGGAACTTTTATCCCCTTTACACACTCTCTAAAATCTTCATATCCCATAGAAAACCACATAGCTGTAATAGAGTAATATGAATTCTTTTCGAGCTCTATTTGTATTACTTTTTTTAATATTTCACAATTCCTATTTTTAAGTTGAGGGTCAATATCAGTAAATAACTTAACGTATGCAGCTAACATATCATCAAACTGCATAGCTACGCTTTCCATGAAGTTTTCTTGTCTATACTCTCCATTTATGATTCCCAAATTCCAGGTTTCATCGCTAACCACTTTGGGAGTCATATCACATATCACTAGAGCTTTTATATCTTCGTCACCAAACATTTCAATGAATTTAAATATTACACACGCTCCCATAGAATATCCTACTAAAATTGGATTTTCTATTTCTAATCCTTCTAGCAACTCTTTTAAGTCTTTTGCAAGAGATTTTAAGGACATATTTTTATTTGGTCGCTCAGATTTTCCAAATCCCCTATGGTCGTATACTATTTTTCTATATCCTTCAATATTTTTGAAACTATAATCAAAGTCAATTTGGCTCGACCCCCAAGCGTGGAGAAAAATTATAGGCTGTAAATTTTTTTCGCCAGTATCTCTATAGTATATTTTTATCCCCTCACTATTGGTAAATATCACTATTTCTCACCTTCACTTTCAAACTTTTTTATCTTGGCTTTTTCTTCATCAGAAGGAGTTACATAAATAGTTCTATTTTTTTCATAAATTACAAGACCTGGTTTAGCACCACTTGGTTTTTTTACATTTTTTTTGATTGTATAATCAACTGGAACATTTTGAGACATTTTTCCCTTGCTATAATAAGCAGCAAGAGTAGCTGCTTCCACTATTTCTGCCTTATCTACATTCTTACCTGCACATTTAAGAAGAACATGAGAACCTGGGATATCCTTTGTATGAAACCATATATCCTCATTATCTGCTAGTCGCAAAGTTAGATAGTCATTTTGTTTATTGTTTTTACCCACCATTATCATATTACCTTTTGATGAAACAAACTTCATAATAGTAGTTTTAGGTTTATTATTTTTCTTAGGCATTCTATATACTTTGATATAACCTTCTCTCATTAATTCTTCTTTTATTTCTTTCAACTCTTTTTCGTCTTCGCAATTTTCTATACTTAAAAGTGTATTCTCTAGATACTCTGCCTCTTCCTTATTATTTTTTATGTGTATACTTAATTCCTCATTTGCTTTTTTGAGTTTATTATACTTCTTAAAATATTTTTGTGCATTTTCTGAAGGAGTAAGATTTTTTCTAAGTTCTATTTCTACCTCTTTGTTATTATTATAGAAATCTAATACTTTTATTGATTCCATCCCCTGCTTTATCATATATATATATGCAGTTAAAAGTTCTCCCTTTATTTTATATTTTTCAGCTTCTTGAGCCTCTTTTAATTCTTTTTCTTGTTTCTCTATTTTATGATTTATACGTTCAAGTTTTAAGGTTATATTCTTTTTTAAGTTAGATGATTTTTGATTTATTCTTTCCTTAACATCTTTTGTTAAATAAAAATCCTCTATTGTAGATGACATGCTTTCTTTTTTTATTTCACGCATATCTTTATATTGATAAAGTTTTATAGAACTAAACTCCAATATTTTATCCTTACTGTCATCTATTATAATGCTCGGATATATTTTTCCCTCTCTAATATCATTAAATATGTAATTTATTTGATAAGATATATCCTCAAATTCGCTTTTCGATAATTCTTTAGCTTTTTTATTTTTATCTATACCAGCTCTTACACATATTTCTCTTGCTATCAAAGGTGATATCCCAAGAATATTTCCGTAGATAGCTTTAAATATAGGAAGTTCAGTTTCATTAACTTTATTGATAAAACTCTCCAATTCTACACCTTCTAAGGGATTTATTTTTTCTTGCTCAGGAGGTAATTCATATATATTCCCCGGAATTATTTGCCTTACTCTACTTACACTTATAGGAACTCTCTTTATAGAATCTAAAATTTTATTTTCATTTTCAGAAACAAGGATTATATTACTATGCTTTCCCATTATTTCCACATATATATATTTTCTAGTTTTTTCTTTTAATTCATCATAAGAATCTACAGATATTCTTATAATCCTTTCAAAGCCTACCTGTTCCACATTCGTTATTATCCCACTTTGAACATACTTTCTTAAAGTCATGCAAAATAAAGGAGCTTTTTTAGGGTTACTTTTTTCATACTTATTAGCTAAATAAAGTCTTGGATTTGAAGCGCTAGCACTTATCACTAACTTGAAGTTATCCTCTCTAGCTCTTATTTTCAAACATATCTCATCTTTTTCAGGTTGATATACCTTATCTACTTTTGTATTTATTAGTTTTTTTTTCAATTCTCCAACTAAGGAGTTAATTACTATACCATCAAATGCCATTATTATCCATCCTATCACCAATTATTTTTTCTCACGCTTATAGCCTAATATTATCTTTAAAAAATATAACTATATAGGCAAGTTAATATAGTTTTCTATTAAATGCTACTATTATAGTTTTATAAATAGTAGCATTATTCACAAATTGTTACTGAACTATCTAAATCATCTTTATCGAATTTTACAAGAACAGACTCTAACTTTGATGTCGGAACATTTTTACCTACATAATCGGCTCTTATTGGAAGTTCCCTATGACCTCTATCTATCAAAACTGCTAATTGTATAAGCTTTGGTCTGCCATTGTCTATAATATAATCAAGGGCTGCTCTTATTGTTCTACCTGTATATAAAACATCGTCAACTAAAACTACGGTTTTATTTTCAACATCCAAATTAAAATTTGCATCCATTGTATCTTTTATTTTTTCATGTGTTATATCATCTCTATATCTAGTAATATCTATTGAATCACATGCTATCTTAGTTTCTTCTATTTCCTCAATTTTAGATGCTATCATTTTAGCAAGAGGCGTTCCCTTACTTTCAATACCTATTATATATATATCTTTCACACCTTTATTTTTTTCTATTATCTCATGGCTTATTCTCGTAACTGCTCTAGAAATAGCCTTTTGATCCATAATTTTTGCTTTTTCCATAAACTTCACCTTTCCTTAAACAGTATCTATACTAAAATTTTTCTATTATTAATTATAAGTTTCTCAATTATTTTCAAGTTGATTTTCAGTAAATATATTACATATTTATTTTTAAATACTATTTATTAATAATAAAACTATAGACTTCTCATCTTGTTCAAAGTTTTTAAAAAATCTTCCGGAAGCTCTGATGTAAACTCCACATATTTTTCTGTTAATGGATGTATAAATCCAAGTTTTCTTGCATGAAGCATCTGCCCCTGCAAATTAGAAAATTTCTTTATTTTATAACCATAAAGATCGTCGCCTACAATTGGGTGCTTTATATAAGAAGAATGAACCCTTATTTGATGTGTTCTCCCCGTTTCAAGACTTGCCTTCATATATGTAAATCCATTTAAATCTTCAATCACTTTAAAATGTGTTACTGCTCTCTTTCCGTCAATGACAACAGCTCTCTTTAACCTATTTTTAGGATTCCTACCTAGAGGCTTATTTACAGTCATTTTATCCCAATCAACATTTCCTACCGTCAGCATTTCGTATTCTCTCGTAATGGAGTGAATAGCAAATTGCTTGGCGAGATGCTCATGAACGAAATTATTTTTTGCCACGACTAGAAGTCCCGATGTATTTTTATCTATCCTATGAACAATCCCTGGTCTAATTTTTCCATTTAAAGTAGATAAGCTCTCGCCGCAATGATATAAAAGAGCATTTACTAGTGTCTTATCCGGATTTCCAGGAGCCGGATGAACTACCATCCCCTGCTCTTTGTTAACAATAAGAAGTCCCTCATCTTCATAAATTATATTCAAATTTATTTTTTGAGGTAAAAGTTCCAATTCCTTTTCTTCTGGTATCATTACCAATAATTCATCTCCAATGGATAACTTATAACTAGGTTTTTCCTTTTTTGAATTAACTAAAACTCTATCATCTTTTATAAGTTTTTGAACATAACTTCTGGATACATCATTGTATTTTTCTGATAGGTACAAATCAAGTCTTTTTCCACTATGATTTGACTCTACAATATAGGCATCTACTTCCTCATTTTCCGTTTCAAAAATATTTTCTTTACAACTATCTAACTTTTTTTCTTTCTTCATAATTTTAACTTCTCCTAACATAGAATCTAATACTTTCAAACTCAATTATAGAAGATGTCAAAA
>JAHHSS010000049.1 GCA_020025095.1 Peptostreptococcus sp. | reverse complement strand
CAATTAGGATAGTTAATAATATATAACTTATAAAAAAATTTATATAGAAAGGAGAGTTTATGAATTTTTTAGAAAAATTTAAGTCAGATGGGCATAAGCCAATTAAAGGTATGAAGAATTTTTTGAAATATGTAGGACCGGGATTGTTAGTAACTGTTGGTTTTATTGATCCAGGGAATTGGGCATCGAATATATCTTCTGGAGCAGACTATGGATATTCTTTATTGTGGATGGTAACTCTATCTACAATTATGTTGATTGTGCTTCAACATAATGCTGCACATTTGGGAATAGCAACAGGAGATTGTCTTTCAGAATCTGCAAACAAACATCTTCCTAAAAAAATTTCCGTGCCAGTTCTTGCAACATCATTGATGGCGGTTATAGCTACAAGTATGGCAGAAATATTAGGTGGTGCTATTGCTTTAAAGATGCTTTTTCATATACCCATTAAATTAGGAGCAGTTCTTGTATCAATGCTTGTGGTTGCAATGATGCTTTCAAATTCATATGCAAAATTGGAGAGATATATAATTGGATTTGTATCTTTAATAGGAATATCTTTTATTATAGAATTAAAAATGGTTCCTGTAGATTGGGGAGAAGCAGCAAAAAGTTGGGTTACTGTATCTATTCCAAAGGGCTCATTACCAATTGTAATGTCGGTTTTAGGAGCTGTTGTAATGCCTCATAATTTATTTTTACATTCTGAAGTAATTCAGTCTAGAGAATTTAATCATGAAGATGAGAAAATCATTAAAAAACAGTTGAGATATGAATTTATGGATACCATTTTTTCTATGATAATTGGTTGGGGAATAAATTCAGCAATGATTATACTAGCGGCAGCAAGCTTTTTTCAACATAAAATACCGGTCTCTGAGTTAGAGAGTGCTCAAAGACTTTTAGCACCTATGTTAGGTAATTTAGCATCTGTAATTTTTGCACTAGCTCTTTTATTTGCTGGTATTTCATCGACAATAACAGCTCTTATGTCAGGTGCTTCCATATTTGCAGGGATGTTTGGAGAACCATATGATATAAAAGATTTTCACAGCAGGTTTGCAGTCATTTCAATAGTGATTTTGTCCACAATTATTATATTTTTTATTCCAAATCCATTTGAAGGTTTGATATATTCTCAAATGCTTTTATCCATACAGCTACCAATAACTGTATTTCTTCAAATATATTTGACGTCATCAAAAAAAGTTATGGGTAAGAATAAAAATAGTTTAATGATGAAGTTAATGCTGATAGTAATAGCTATAATACTAACAGTTCTTAACATTATGCTGTTTAATGAGCTTTTATAAGATTTTTTAATACTTAATACTTTTGGAAGTCATTTAAGGTGTAAAAAAATATAATTGAGATAAATAATATTTTAAATTTTACTTTAATATTCCTACTGTTTTATCAAATTCAGATATTATAAATTTTGATAAAACAGTAGTTTTTTTTGATTATATAAAATGTAAACGTATTCAAAAATATTGTTTACGTTTGATATAAAAGGGTATCAAATTAATAATAATTTAACAAATATTCTAGTCATTAAAAATTTTTTGCAATTATTTCAGAAAATTTTTAAGATAAAATGTATTTTTGAAAATTGAGTTAGGAGGTATTGTTATGAAGGGTTTTGCTATGCTAGAAATAGGTAAGGTTGGTTGGATTGAGAAGGAAGAGCCGCTATGCGGACCATTAGATGCTCTAGTTAAACCAATTGCTATTGCACCATGTACTTCTGATATACATACAGTTTGGGAAGGTGCTGTAGGTGAAAGAGAGAATATGATTCTTGGGCACGAGTGCTGTGGTGAAGTAGTAAAAGTTGGAGAATTAGTTAAAGACTTTAAGCCTGGAGATAGAGTTTTAGTGCCTGCTATTACACCAGATTGGAATTCTTTAGAAGCGCAAGCAGGGTATTCAATGCATTCAAATGGAATGCTTGCAGGTTGGAAGTTTTCTAATTTCAAAGACGGTGTTTTTGGAGAAATATTCCATGTAAATGATGCGGATGGAAATTTGGCATTACTTCCAGATAATATTGACCCAGAAGAAGCTTGTATGTTATCTGACATGGTTCCTACTGGTTTTCATGGTGCAGAATTAGCAGATATACAATTTGGGGATGAAGTTCTTGTTATAGGAATTGGGCCTGTAGGCTTGATGGCTGTTGCAGGAGCAAACTTGAGGGGCGCATCAAGAATTATAGCTGTTGGAACAAGAAAAGTTTGTGTTGAAGCTGCAAAATTTTATGGAGCAACTGATTTTATAAGTTATAAGAATGGTCCGATTGCTAAGCAGGTTTTAGAAATGACTGATGGAAAGGGTGTTGATAAAGTAATTATTGCAGGCGGAACAGTGGATACATTTGCAGATGCTGTTGAGTGTCTAAAACCAGGTGGTAAAATAGGTAATGTTAACTATCTTGGAACAGGTGAGTATATAAAGATACCTAGAGTAGAATGGGGTGTTGGAATGGCTCATAAGCAAATACAAGGTGGTTTAATGCCTGGTGGTAGATTGAGAATGGAAAAATTAGCAAAGCTAGTATCTGTAGGAAAACTTGATTTATCAAAATTAATCACTCATCGTTTTGAAGGCTTCGATAAGATAGAAGATGCTTTGATGCTTATGAAGGACAAGCCATCAGATTTGATAAAGCCTGTTGTAAGAATAGAAGAATAGAAAAATAGAAAAATAGAAAAATAGAAAATAAATTTATTTGATTAAATAGCTATAAGAAAATTTTATGGCTATTTAGTAAAATATTTGATTATTGTAAAAGTTATTAAATAGTATAGTACTGTTAATTATCTTTACTAGGATAAATATAAAAAAGAGCACGAATGTGCTCTTTTAAAATTTTATATAAAGTAATCTATCATTTAGATTTTTATATCAATAGTCCGTTTTTTTCTGGATGTTTTTTAAACCAATTTTCAGCATAACTACATTCTATCCTTACTTTCCAACAATTGTCTTCAATGACTTCTACTGCTTTTTCCATAATTTTTCCTGCGACACCTTGTCCTCGAAGAGTAGGTGATACATATGTTTTGTTTATAGAAACAGTATTTTCATCAACAAGTGGGAATGTAAGCTCAGCTAAAATATTACCTTCTTCATCATCAATATAGACTCTGTATTTTTCCGTTTTAAAATCCATAAAAATTCCTCCTGCGTTAAATAATATTTAGATATATACCATTTAAAAAGCTCAGTAAACAATTTTTATATTAAGGGAGTATTTTAGTTGGTAATTATTACTTATTTTTTAAGTGATCTTTTTACTCCAGCAAAAACTAAAAGGGCAGTTACTACACCAAAAGTTGCTTGCATAGTATTTGCAGGAACTGCAGCCATTGAAGTTTTTATACCAAACATAAAGATTTCTCCTATAAAATACCCAGATACCATTATAATTCCACCTACAATAGCAGCTATGGTATTTCCTTTTTTACCACCTATTTTTTCAGCGATAAGCCCACATACAAAACCTTCAAGCCCTTTTGTAACAAACGTAAGAGGAGCGTATATACCATATCCAGAAATTAAATCTGCTAAAGCAGAACCAACTCCACCGATAATAGCTCCATGTTTCTTGCCTAAATATAAACCAGAAAATAAAACTACAGTATCTCCCATATTTACATATCCATGAGCACCTACTACTGGAATTTGAACTATCATTGTCATGACTGTTGTAAGTGCCATAAGTATTCCGCATAGTACGAAATCTTTCGTTTCAAACCTGTTTTCTTCATAAATTTGACTGCTCATAATTGACCTCCAACTATAAATATTATTGTAATTATTCCTCAATAATAATGATAGTACAAATTAATATATTATTCAATTTGTATCGTAAATAAAAACAAAATGTATCGGTTCAATATTTAAGATATTAAAAATTTTTGCTAAGAAATAGAAAAAATACAATAAAATAGATAGAAATAAGTTTACTATTATTATATAGTTAATATATAAATAGCTATACAAATGCGGGAGGTAAAAATGTTAACGGAAGAACGTTTTAAATATATATTGGACAAGATAAAAATGAATGGAACAGTGAAATTAAAAGAATTAGTTTCTGAGCTAGATGTTAGTGAATCAACTATAAGGAGAGATTTTGACGAATTAGAAGATAAGGGACTAGTTAAGAGAGTTCATGGAGGAGCTGTAGGAACAAGAAGTAATTTTACATATGATAATACGATTACAGAGAGGATAACACAGTTTGCAAGAGAGAAGAAAAAAATTGCTAAATATTGTGGAGAATTAGTAAAAGACGGAGATTTTATATATATTGATTCAGGGACATCTACATATGAAATAATACCCTATTTACAAGGCAAAGATGTAGTTGTTGTTACAAATGGTGTCTACAATATGGAAAAGCTTATTGAAAATGGAATAAAAACATATATCTTGGGTGGAGAGATAAAACCGATAACTAAAAGTGTTGTGGGTGAGCAGGCAATTATGCAAATAGAGGATTTTAGATTTAGCAAGGCATTTCTAGGGGCAAACGGTATTACAGTAAATGCTGCAGTAACAACTCCGGATATTAGCGAATCTATATTAAAAAGAGCGGCTATAAGAAAGTCTGAAGAAGCCTACATACTTGCAGATTCCAGTAAATTTGGCAAAGTTTCATTTTCAAAAATATGTGATTTGGATGAGGTAATAATAGTAACAGACGCTAAAAGAAAAGATATAGAAGAAATATATGAATTTACTAGAGTAATCACAGTAGAATAGCAAAATACTAAAGTTGTTTATTGGTCATAAAAAATATAAGTATAAAAAATGTAAATTTATATTAATAGTTTAGTTATAAGATTAATTACTTTTAAAACAGTAGTATTTTACGGTATAAATTTAATAAACTTGATTAAGTATAACTTATATTCTAGGAAGATGGCTTTTGCCATCTTTTTTAATTTTAACTGTAAGTGTAATCATATATAAAATTTTAACTTATAAATTTAAAACAGAACTTTCAATGAAAATGACAGAAAATGAAAGAAAATAAAAGGAAAAACGATTTTTAAAAATAGAAAATGATAGAAAATGATTGAAATATATTTTTTGAAGTGCTATAATCAAAGAAAAGCAGAGTACTATCTATTTAGTGTTTAATAAGCGATGAAAGATTTTGAAAGAAATTACTGTAAAAGTAAGAAGGGAGTGAAAATATGATATATACAGTAACTCTTAATCCATCTATAGATTATGTTGTTGAAGTAGATAAATTTGTTGAAGGTGGATTAAATAGATCGAAAAAAGAGTATTCAAATGTAGGGGGCAAGGGAATTATGGTTTCTAAGCTTCTTAAAAACATAGGCATAGAGAGTACAGCATTAGGTTTCACAGGTGGATTTACTGGAGATTATATAAAGAGTTGGTTTAAAGAAGAATGTATGTTAGAAATGTTTACTCAAGTAAGTCAAAATACGAGAATAAATGTAAAACTAAAGTCAGAATGCGAAAGTGAGATTAATGGAAAAGGCCCAGAGATAAAATCAGATGAACAGGAAGATTTTTTAAGAAAAATTAGAAATGTATCGAAAGGTGATATAGTAATTGTTTCAGGAAGTAGTGCTCCAGGACTTGATGAGAATATATTAACTCAAATTGTAGATGTATGTATAGAAAATGGAGCAGATTTTGTAGTAGATATTTCAGGTGAAAAACTTTCTGATTTAATTGAAAAGAAACCACTACTAATAAAACCAAACATAGATGAATTAGGAGATTTGTTTGGAAGAAAGTTTGAAACAAAAAGAGAAATAATACCTTATGGAAAGAAATGCCTTGAAATGGGAGCAAAATATGTAATTGTTTCTATGGGACAAGATGGTGCATTATTCTTTAGCCAAGAAAATATATATTTTGCACCTAGAATAGAAGGGAAGTTGATTAACTCGGTAGGTGCTGGAGATTCTATGTTAGCAGGATTTGTAGCTAGTTTAAAAGAAGGAAACGATGAAAAGGAAAGCTTTAAAATAGCTGTGTCTTGTGCTACTGCAACTGCTTTTTGCCAGGATATAGCAAGTAAAGAAGAAGTGGAAAAAATGTATAAAAAAGCAGTTATAGAAGAATATAAGACTATGTAAAAATTATGAATACACAAATGATAAATATAGATACAAATAATAAAGGATTATTATCTATTTTTATTTAATTTTAAAATATATTTTTATTTATTATGGTTAAAAATTGATTATATAGAGTAGACACTTATGATTTATTAGACTAGTGTCTAGTATGTGAAAGGGAGAAAGCATGAAAATTTCTGATTTATTAAAAAAAGAAATAATGATTATGGAACTTAGTGCGGATAATAAAATAGATGCAATAAATGAAATGATTATTAAGTTAAAAGAAAAGAAAATGATAAATGATGAAAATCTATTTAGAAAAGAAATTATGAATAGAGAAGAACTTTCATCTACTGGCTTAGGTGATGGCATTGCCATGCCACATGCAAAGACAAAGGCAGTAAATATGCCATGTGTTTTATTTGCAAGAAGTGAAAAGGGAATAGATTATGATTCTCTAGATGGACAGCCTGCACATTTATTCTTCATGATAGCAGCTGAAGATGGTGCTAATAACACTCATATTGAAACCCTTGCAAATCTATCAAAGCTTTTATTGAAGCCTAATTTCATAGAAAAGTTAAAAGGGGCTAAGAATCCAGATGAAATAATAGAGCTTGTGGAAGCTGGTGAAAAAGAGAATAAAGAAACTGAAAAAATAAGAGAAGAAGCTAAAAAAAGCAAGAAAAAAGATGGTGAAAAAGCTCTTGTGGTAGCGGTAACAGCCTGTCCTACAGGAATAGCTCATACATACATGGCAGAAGATGCTTTGAAAGAAACAGCTGAAAAAATGGATGTAGATATAAGAGTTGAAACTAATGGAAGTGATGGAGCTAAAAATGTTCTTACTAAAGATGAAATAAAAAGAGCGATAGGAGTTATTGTTTCAGCAGATAAAAATGTAGAAATGAATAGATTCGATGGAAAGCACTTAATTAAGACTCCTGTAAGTGAAGCAATAAGAAATCCTGAAGTATTGATTAATAGAACCTTGAAAAAAGAAGGTAAAATATATAGTGCTGAAAATATAAGTTCAAATGAGGAAATAAAAGAAAAATCATCAATAGGAAGTAAGATATATAAAGATGTAATGAACGGAGTAAGTCATATGCTACCATTTGTAGTAGGTGGTGGTATACTTATCGCGATATCATTTATGGCAGAAAGTTTATTCGGATCAAAAAGTGAAATATACAAGTTCCTTATGGATATTGGTGGTAATGGTGCTTTTTCACTGTTGATACCAGTATTAGCAGGATACATAGCTATGAGTATAGCAGATAGACCAGGTTTAATGCCAGGTATGGTAGGAGGTTTAATGGCTGTTCAGACTGGTTCGGGATTTTTAGGTGGATTAGCAGCAGGTTTTATAGCAGGTTATGTAGTGATTTTATTGAAAAAATTAACAGCAAAATTACCTAAATCATTAGAAGGTATAAAGCCAATGATTATATTCCCTATATTTGGTTTATTAATTACAGGGGCAATTATGTATTTTGGAATTAATCCAGTTTTTTCAGGTATTAATAAGTCTATGAATAATGCACTTACTCATCTGGGAACAGGAAATGCAGTTGTATTAGGGGCTGTTCTTGGTGGTATGATGGCAGTAGATATGGGTGGTCCTATAAATAAGGCTGCATATACTTTTGCAATAGGTGTATTTACATCTACTCAGCAAGGTAATTTTATGGCAGCTGTTATGGCAGGTGGTATGGTTCCACCTCTAGCAATTGCTCTTGCGACTACTGTATTTAAAAGAAAGTTTACTAAGAAAGAGATACAGTCAGGACTTACAAATTGGATTTTAGGACTTACGTTTATTACAGAAGGTGCAATTCCTTTTGCAGCAGCGGATCCTGTAAGAGTAATAGCAAGTTCAATAATTGGTTCTGCAATAGCAGGTGGACTTACTCAGTTATGGCATGTAAGTACTCCAGCCCCTCATGGTGGAATTTTAGTTGCATTTGTAATGCAACCACATCATATACTTTTCTTCCTTCTTGCAATAGCAATAGGAACATTAATATCAGGAATAGTATATGGAATATGGAGAAAGCCAGCAGAAAGAAAATAATAAATTTTTAAATACAGCCTTTAGGCTGTATTTTTTTGAATTTAATGTCACTTATAAATTAATTTAAACTTTTAAAAATAAGATTTATTAGACATTTAGAACTTATCTGGAGTGTGGAAAAAGATAAGAATATTGTGTATAATATTTTATGTGTGCATATGTTTGCATAGCAAAGAGTTAAAAAAATATATATAAAAGGGGAAGGTATATGAAATGGATAAGTGATAGATTTGATTTTCTAAGTGCCTCGATTTTTTCTGTTGGAATTTTAGGTATAGCGGCACTAATAAAGGCAGTAGTAGATATTTTTAGAGGATTTATGGCTAAAAGTTATTTTTCTACAGAAAGTATAATTACAAGAGGAGACATTTTTACTGTAATAGTTGTTATAGTTGGAGTTCTTTTTATTATATATAAAATGTATACATCGCCTAAAAATATGACTCAACAAGAAGAAAATAGAAGACAACTCTTTTATAAAATGATAATAATTTTAATGCTTTTAGGAGCTATGTTATCATACTCAAAACCGATATTTTTAGTTGTTTTATTTAAAGTTAAATCCATAGAATTATTTATGTTTGGCTTTGTGGTATTTATGACCTATAGAGTTATAAAGAAGAAGTTATATAATTAAATTTAAAAGAGGTATTGATATGAAAAAAATATTATTAATTGCAACTGGTGGTACTATTGCATCTAAACCTACAGCAGTTGGTTTAGTACCTAGTATTACAAGTGATGAAATTCTTGAACTTGCACCGCATATTGCAGATTTATGTGAAGTAAGTGCTATTCAGTTAATGAATATAGATAGTAGCAATATGAGTCCAAAAGGTTGGATAAAAATAGCAAATTGTGTGAAAGAGAACTATGAAAAATATGATGCTTTTGTAATCGCACATGGAACGGATACTCTGGCATATACAGCTTCAGCTTTATCTTATCTTATACAGAACTCCAAGAAACCTGTAGTAATGACAGGTTCTCAGAAGTCTATATATTTAGAAGATACAGATGCTAGGAAAAATCTATATGATTCTTTTATATATGCTTGTGATGAAAAAGCATGTGGAGTGCATATAGTTTTTGATTCTAAGATAATACTGGGAACAAGGGCTAGAAAAACAAGAACTCATAGTTATAATGCATTTGATAGTATCGACTATCCTATGGTAGGAAGAGTATTCAACGGAAGAGTAATTTATTATCTGGAAGAAAAGATAAAAGGAGATGTTATCTTTTATGATAAGTTAAATACAAACGTTAATATTTTAAAGTTAGTTCCTGGAATAAGCCCTGAGTTATTTGAATTTATGGGAAAAGTATCAGATGTTTTGATAATAGAAGGTTTTGGTGTAGGAGGTATACCTTCTTATGATGGTGATGATTCACTATTTAAAAAGCTTCAAGAACTAAAAAAACAGGGTAAAATTATTATACTTTCTACTTCAGTACCTCACGAAGGAAGTAATATGGAAGTTTATCAGGTTGGATATGAAATAAAAGATAATCTTAACCTTTTAGAAAATTATAATATGACTACGGAATCGACTGTTTGTAAAATGATGTGGATAACAGGAATAACCAAAGATGTTAAAGAAGTAGAAAGAATGTTTTACGAGCCAATATCACATGATATAGTCTATTAAAAATATAAAAGTAAAATTTATGTAAATGCCGTTTTGTAAAAAGTTAATACTAACGGCATTTTTTATTTTAAACTTTTCTGCACATTTTTTAGTATATTTTAAAAAAATAAAAATATATAGCATATTTTTAAAATGATGTAATGTTTATAAAAAGTGTGATACTATAGAAATATAAAGTGGAAATAAATTTTTAGATATTTTGTAACTATAAATAAAGGAAGAAGGTGACCTTATGTCAGTAAGCATATATAGTGAAATAAGGAAGGCATTCCAAGAAACTAATGAACTACCGTACATATTTCAACCTCTTTCAGAGGCCGGAAAATACGAGTTTAGTAAGTTATTAAGTGAAGAAGAAAATTTAAGTAATGAAGACAAAGAAAGAATAGCGTATAAGACAATCAAGAAAATTAAAAATCATATAGAGAATAAGAAAAAAGATATAAGTCTTTTACTCTATATTAAAGAAGTTCCACTATGTTTGTATATGAGGCAATTTGTTGACTTATTAAGAGCAAGTATAGACTATGGATATTTTAGTCTGGATGAAATATACAACTTTGCTATTAGATTGACAACACAGAGTGTATATGACAGTTTAGTAAAATTAGGAATATTAATATTGGGAAATTTTGAAAATGACTATACAAAGAAAGTGATGATGACTCTAGGTTATCATAGTGAATTTACAATTTATGTTATAGAAGCTAGTTATAGATTTTCTGATTATAATGAGATATTAGAAGAACTATTAAGAAATACGGATGGATATGGAAAGTTGTTTTCTGCTATAAAATACAAACCAACAACTGAAGAACAAAAAAAATATATGGTAGAGAAAGCGATAGAGGAGTCTTTTTTTGGAAAGAAAGAAATTTCATTGAGCATCGCTAAAAATCTTCTTTTAGAAGATTATTTTTGTGAAATGGAAATAACAAAAGAAAATTTCAGAAGTATATCTACTTTAATAGCTTATTCTTTTTATGAATCCTATTTTAAAGAATTTTCAATAAGTAGGAATTTAATTGAAAAATATATATCAAATGCCAATAGATATGCAAGTAATTATATTGATTTAGCAGCGATATTAATTATAAAATCAGGATTAGAAAAAGTTATAGGTGATGACGATGAAATTTATGTAAAAAATGGTTGGAAGATTGATACTGAAGAGCAAATTATAAAAGCTTGTAGTGTTATTTTAGAGAAATTTGACTTGGAAAAAAAAATACTAGAAGAACTTTCTGAAAATATATATTTCAATATTGACGAAGCAAGTTTGATGTTATTTGTATTAAAAGAATATCAATATTACTCAGGTAAAACAATAGATGAATTTGTATTTAGAGTTATTTTTGATATACTACCTTTTTATTTTGATTTGATAGAGTATTTTTTGGTTGAAAACGGACAAAAATATCAGCAGGTTGTATATGAAGTTTTGGAAGAAAATCTACCTGAAGATGTTTTAAATTCATATAGAAGTGTTGAGGAAGCGAATATAAAGTATTTACCAGATGTTTGGCTAGTTTATATACTTGAAAATATGAAAAATTTTGGAGATTATAAAGAGGAATTTTTTATAAAGTGTTTATTTGCTCGATTCAAAGATGTAAGAATGAAATCTGTTGAGCTATTAAACTGTTTTAAAGATAACTGGAGTATTAAGGTAATAGAAAGTCTGGAAGAGGCAAAAGAGGATGAACCAGATAAAAATATATCCAATTTTATAGAGATGATGCTTAAAGAAATAGATATTGAAAGTTTTAAAAAAGAAAAAAATGTATCTAAAGAAGAAAATTCTAAAAAGGTAATAAATTTGAAATTTGAAAAGAGCGAAAAGGATAATAAATAATTCGTTAAAAAGAAAATACATTTAAAAAAGTTTAAAAACTATTTTTATTCATTTATATAG
>JAHHSS010000048.1 GCA_020025095.1 Peptostreptococcus sp. | reverse complement strand
CTAATCGGCAGTGTAGCCATAGAAGGCTAATTTACAGAAAAAATTCTATACACTCGTATATTCCACCTTTTTAAAATATAAATGGTGATTAACACCAGCCTTCTTATATGCAATATTTTCTAAATAACTTATTCCTAAAATTAATATAATCTCAATCGCTAAAAATATTCCAAATAAAATATTTGCTATTTTTTTCATACCTTTGATACCTACTTTTTAGGAGCTCCTGTTTCTATTGGATAATGTGCATTTGACCATCCTATCCATCCATCTGAGAATAAAGATGTATTATTCATACCCATAACTTTAGAGTACCATAATATTTCCGCTGCTCTCCAACCACTTCCACACATAAATGATAGATGATTAGATGTATCTATTTTATCTTCTTCCCACATACTTAATATTTCATTTTCATTTCTCATTGTTTTATCAATATTTCTATAATAACTCATTGAGCTTGAATTTTTAACTCCAGCATGTCCAAACACTGCACCTGGTATTCTACCTTTTTTCTTATGATATGAATATCCTGTAACATCTCCAATATATTCACCCCATGTTCTATTATCTACAAGAGTAAAATCTTTGTGCTTATCTTTATTAGTCATTATTTCTTTTATTTTATCAAGCGAATCTATAAGCTCTGGTCTAGCTGGTACTTTTATACCAAAATCTTTCGCTACTTTTGCTTTATTTTCACCTTTTTCAAGCTTATATCCTAAATAATTCCATTCAACAAGGCCACCATTCATCACCCTTACATCTTTTACTCCCAAATAATCACATATTACTGCAAATCTTGATGCAGCCATAGGTTCTGGGCTTGTAGCAATTACACAATCTTCTGAAGTAATTCCTGAATCTAAAAGAAGCTTTACAAGAGTCTTATCATCAGCTAATTTCCATTCTGGGTCTCCCTCTTTATTTTTCTTTGGAGGTTCAAATGAATCTGTATTTATATGTACAGCACCTGGAACATGGCCATCTGTATAACCAGATTCTTTATTATTGCCCCATCTTACATCAACTATCTTTATATTCTTTGCTTCTGTAAATCCTTTTGGTGTTTTTCCTTCCACTATTTCATTTACCACACTAGGCGCTACTAAAAGTTTATAATTTTTATACGACTCTAGCTTTTTATCACTATTATTTATCCATTCTTTTGCATTATATTTCTTTATATTTTTTATTCCATTTTTTGCTAAATATTGTGCTACTTCATTCGCATCTTTATCATTTATATCATAAACAATCACATTTTTATTTGGAGTTAATCCCTTTTGCTCCATAGTTATATCAAGAACTTTTTTTCTTGTTCTTCCCTCAAGATTCTCTTTTTCATCATACTCACTTCTTAACCATTGAGCTGAAAAATCCGAACTTCCTGGGAGATGACCTCCTCTTTTAGCGCCTTCTACTGCCCAACCATTATAAGCATCATTAATTCTTGCATCAAGTACTATACTTTTTCCATCTTTATCATTAAGAGCTTTTTCTACCTCTTCAGTGCTTGCTGTTTCAATTTTAATATTCTTAGAATCATCCACCTTCTTTTCGGTACTTCCACAGCCCGAAATTAGAGTCACTACTGCACATATACTAAGTGCAACACCCAATTTATTTTTAAATTTCATTTTATCCTCCTATTAATTTATAATATTTATTGCTATATGAGTATATCATAATATTATGTCTTTTTTGTATTGATTATATCTATGATTAATCTAATAATTATAGTGTTTTTGAATGTATTTCAATATCATTTGACTTACTTAGATTAAACTATACTCTTTACTTATTTAAATTATAAATTACTATTGATATTTTTACAATTTAAAGACATTTAATGTGATATATCATATTTTATAAATTAAATAAAATGAAGAAAATAACTCTAATGCAATATTTATAACTAGAAAAATCAATATAAAAAAGAAGTTCTAGCCTACATACATTATTACAGGAAAAATAAATTATCCTAATAGACTATGTAAATACTCTAAAAAATAGAGTTGCTAAAGCAACAAGAGAATATCACACAAAAATAAAATTTGTATATATATCTAAAGTATTTTCATTAACTCAATAATAAAAAACCCCCTTTTAACGTAAAAAGTTAAAAGGGGATTTTTTCTTTATTCTATTGTTGCTTTTTCCTCTGTCGTAATCTGATATCCATGCGACCTATATTCAGATACTATTTCATCCCATAAGCTTGTAAGTCCTATCTTATCTGAAGATGATGTAATTACTATTTTATCTTCAGGTTTTAATTCAAGTTTATTTCTTATTATAGCTATATGCTTTTGATAGTTTCCTCTTGAAATTTTATCTGCCTTAGTAGCTACTACTATACAGTTATATCCAAAGAATTTAATCCAATCGTACATCATCTTATCATCATCAGTAGGTTCGTGTCTTACATCTACTAGTAAAAGTATTGAACAAAGCTCTTCCCTTTCAGAAAGATATCTTTCCATAACTTCTCCCCACTTATCTTTTTCAGATTTTGCAACTTTAGCATATCCATAACCCGGAAGATCTACAAAGAAAAATTCGTCATTTATCAAATAAAAGTTTATTGTTCTTGTTTTTCCTGGTGTTTGAGATGTTCTAGCAAAACTTTTTCTGTTTAAAAGACCATTTATTAGAGAAGATTTGCCTACATTAGAACGTCCTGCAAGTGCTATTTCTGGTATACCTTCTGTAGGATACTGATTTCTATTCACTGCACTCATTGTTATTTCTGCGCTTTTTATTTTTACACTTGCTTTAGCCTCATCTGTATTTTTATTTTTTCTTGTATATGGATAAGGAACTTGTCCATTTTTTTTGAATTTTTTTGCTTTTGCCTTTTTAGCTGTTTTTTTATTTTTATTATTGCCCACTATTTCCTCCTACTTTTCGAGTAATGCTATATCAAGAACTTCCTGCATTTTTTCAACTAGCACAAATTCTATTTCTTTTCTTACATTCTCAGGTATCTTATCTAAATCAGATTTACAATCCTTTGGAAGTATTATCTTTCTTACACCCATTCTATAAGCTGCAAGCACTTTTTCTCTCACTCCGCCTACTGGAAGAACTCTTCCTCTTAGAGTAATTTCTCCTGTCATAGCAATATTTCCTGGAACAGGTCTATTTGTAAGTGCAGATATAGTTGCAAGTGTCATTGTGATACCCGCTGAAGGACCATCTTTTGGTGTAGCTCCTTCTGGGATATGTATATGAACATCCTTTTCTTTATAGAAATTGCTATCTATACCTAGTTGTTCTGCAATAGATCTAATATATGAAATACCTGTTCTTGCAGATTCTTTCATTACATCCCCCATCATTCCTGTAAGTACTATATTTCCCTTTCCAGGAAGCACGCTCACTTCAACCTCAAGTGTTACTCCTCCTACTGAAGTCCATGCAAGTCCATTTACAACTCCGACTTGCGGATTCAAATCAAGTGGATCTTCCTTAAACTTTTCGCTACCTAAGTATTTTTTTACCTGTTCTTTTGTAAGATTAACAGGTTCAAGTTCTGGATTTTCAAATAATTCCTTTACCACTTTTCTACAAATCTTAGCAACTGTTCTTTCTAACTGTCTTACTCCAGATTCTCTTGTATATCTACTTATTATAAACTTTATTACCTCATCATCTATTGTAATAAAGTTCTTTTCAAGTCCATTTTCTTTTAACTGCTTTTTAAGTATATATCTTTTTACTATTTCTAATTTTTCTTCCTCAAGATAACCCTCTATCTCTATTACTTCCATTCTATCGTATAAAGGTCTCGGTATTTGTCTAAGGTCATTAGCAGTCGTTATAAACATAACCTTTGATAAATCAAATGGTAATTCTAAATAATGATCTACAAAGTATTTATTCTGCTCTGGATCCAATACCTCAAGCATAGCTGAAGTTGGATCGCCTTTGAAATCACTCGACATTTTATCTATTTCATCAAGAAGTATTACTGGATTTTTAGTTTTTGCTTCTTTAATTGCATTTATTATTCTACCTGGTATTGCTCCTATATATGTTCTTCTATGACCTCTAATTTCAGCTTCATCTCTTACTCCACCAAGAGAAATTCTTACAAATGGTCTTCCTAAAGACCTTGCGACTGATTTTGCAATAGATGTTTTTCCCACACCTGGAGGTCCTGCAAGACATATAATTGGTGCTTTCAAGTTTTTTGAAAGTTTTCTTACCGCAAGATATTCAAGTATTCTTTCTTTAACGTCATCTAGTCCATAGTGATCTTCATTTAATATTTTTTCAGATTTTTTTATATTAAATCTATTTCTTGATTCCTTGTTCCATGGAAGTGAAAAAATTACATCAAGATAGTTTTTTGAAACATTATAATCTGGAGAGCCCAAAGGAGTTCTTTCAAATTTTTCTATTTCCTTCTCTATCTTTTCGTGTGTTTCTGGATCAACTTTCAACTTCTCTAATTTTTCTCTATATTCACTTCCTTCACTTCCGTCTGGAGTATCTCCTAGCTCTTTCTGTATAGCTTTAAGTTGTTCTCTAAGGTAATAATCCTTTTGTATCTTATTCATTTGCTTTCTTACATCAAGGCTAATCTTTTTATCTATTTTTATTACTTCTATTTCCTGTAATAAATACTCGTAAAGAAGCTTCATTCTTTCCTTAATATCTAATGTTGTTAAAACTTTTTGTCTATCAGTGAACTTAAGAAAAAGACTTGAAGCTATAATGTCTGCTGACATTGAAAATCCTTGTGCATCTGATATTTCCATAGATGCATCTGTAGGTATATCTGCCGCTATGCTAAGATATTCTTCAAATCCTTTAGAAAGTCTTCTAGAATATGCTTCTAAGTATAAATTGTCTTCTTCATTGAATCTGCTTTCATCAAATTCAATAGGTATAATTTCTCCTATCCAAGCATCATTTTCATCTATTCTCATAGATTCTAATTTTGCCCTTCCAATACCTTCTACAAGAACTCTTATAGATGATTCTGATGTTCTCATAACTTGCTTAATACTACATATGGTACCTATTGTATATAAATCTTCTACACTAGGTTCTTCAAGAGTTGAATCAAATTGGCTTGCTAAAAATATTTTTTCATCATTAATCATTGAAAGCTCAAAACTTTCTATTGAATTAAGTCTTCCTATATCAAATGATTGCAAAATACATGGAGATATAGATATTCCTCTTAAAGGTATCATCGGCATCTCTATCTTTTCCTTATACACTATTACTCCATCTTCCGAACGACGAAGCTCTTGATTTTCTTCGCCATTATTATATTTTTGATTATTTATTTCTTCTGTAACTTCTTCTGAGACATCATCTAAAATTTCTTCTAAATCTTTGTCTTTTATTTTATCTGTCATAAGCACTCCCTTCCATTGCAAAAATTTGCAAATTTACTCATTTATTTTTTATTCAAGAAAATTCTATATTTTTTAAAGTCGATAAATAGTATTATACTACAATAATCTTAAATTAATCTATTATAAATAGAATACTTTTATTTTTTAACAGTTTATAAGCTTCTTGATAAATATTTTTAATAATTTCAGATTTCCATTGTATAAACTATTATATATATGTATATACCTAAATTCAATAACTTTATAGCAAAAAAAGTAAATTAATATGTTTTTTTTGCAAAATCACGTCTGTTATTGACTTTTTTATGTATTTTCACTAATGATATATCTAAATTAAGCAATTTAAATACAAATATGCATATATACTCATACTAAAAATCATACTTTCCTCTCTAAAAAAGAGTGGTTAAAATAACCACTCTTTTTTGCTTTATATAGAATATTTTTACGATATTGGTTCATCATTGATTATTTCATGAACATCCTTGTATACAACTAACGGCTTTGCATCTTCTTCTATACACTCTTTTGTTACTACTACCTTTTCAACATTTTCAAGAGAAGGTATTTCAAACATTGCATCCATTAGAGAATGTTCTATTATACTTCTAAGTCCTCTGGCACCTGTATTTCTAGCTATGGCCTTTTTGGCTATCGCTCTAAGTGCCTCTTCTTCAAATTCTAACTTAGCATCATCATATTCGAATAGCTTCGTATATTGTTTTACAAGTGAATTTTTAGGCTCTGTAAGTATCTTCATCAAAGACTCTTCATCTAATAAATCTAAATTTGCTATTATTGGTATTCTACCAATAAATTCTGGTATTATACCATACTTTAGAAGATCGTCAGGTATTACTTTAGAATACAACTTACCTAAATCCATATCAGATTTACTTTCTATTTTTGCACCAAAACCTAAAACTTTTTCATTTCCACGTTTTTGTACTATTTTTTCAATCCCATCAAAAGCTCCACCTAATATAAATAATATATCAGTAGTATCAACTTTTAAAAATTCCTGATGAGGATGCTTTCTTCCACCTGTAGGTGGTACATTGGCAACAGTACCTTCAAGAATCTTTAGTAGCGCTTGCTGCACTCCTTCACCACTTACATCTCTTGTGATAGAAGGATTTTCTGATTTTTTAGATATTTTATCTATCTCGTCGATATAAATTATCCCCTTCTGAGCCTTTTCTATGTCAAAATCTGCAGCTTGAACTAATTTAAGTATTATATTCTCAACATCTTCACCAACATAACCAGCTTCTGTAAGAGATGTTGCATCAGCTATTGCAAATGGAACATTTAGTATCTTTGCCAAAGTTTGAGCTAGCAAAGTCTTTCCTGAACCAGTTGGCCCTAATAATAGAATATTACTCTTTTGTATTTCAACGCCTTCATTCTTTTTCTTGCCACTATATATTCTTTTGTAATGATTATATACTGCAACTGATAAAGCCTTTTTAGCACTTTTTTGACCGATAACATAGTCATCTAGAATTTCCATTATTTCCTTAGGCTTTGGGAGAGAACCTTCTAATACTTCCTCATTTTCATCTATTTCTTCCTTGATTATCTCACCGCACAACTCTACACATTCATCACATATGTATACACCGGGACCAGCAATTATTCTCTTGACTTGATCCTGACTTTTTCCGCAAAATGAGCATCTATATTGATTGCTATCTTGTTTTGTCACTTTTTCACTTCCTTCCACTTACATAATATCGCATAAGCGATAGTTAAAAGTATATAAAAATGATAACAACTATACACAAAAATAAAATATACCCTATATATGGGCACATAACTATACCTTCAATACTAGTAGGTTAAATTTAAGTATCTATATGCTATCAATTATTTATTACTAATTACATTATAACATTACTGCAAAACTTTTACAGTCTGTTTGTAATCACTTCATCAATTAAGCCAAATTCTTTAGCCTGCTCCGAAGTCATAAAATTATCACGCTCAGTATTTGCCTTTACTGTTTCCAAAGGCTGACCTGTTCTTTCAGCTAAAATCTCATTTAACTTTTTCTTTGTATCTAACAAGAACTTAGTATGAATTTCTACATCTGTTGCCTGTCCTTTTGAGCCACCTAAAGGTTGGTGAATCATTATGGTACTATTCGGAAGGGCAAATCTCTTTCCTTTTGCTCCGGCTGCTAGAAGAAATGCTCCCATTGAAGCTGCCATACCGATACAAATTGTACTTACATCAGCCTTAATATACTGCATTGTATCGTATATTGCCATACCAGCTGTTACACTTCCACCTGGAGAATTTATATATAGGTGAATATCCTTATCTGGATCATCTGCTTCCAAGAATAATAACTGAGCTACTACTAAGCTTGCAGTTGTATCATTTACTTCGTCTCCTAAAAATATTATTCTATCTTTTAAAAGTCTTGAGTAGATATCATATGATCTTTCACCTCTACCATCTTGTTCTACTACATATGGTACTAATGCCATTTTTGCACCTCCAATTCGCAATTTTAGATAAAGACCACAAATTTTGTGGTCTTTATCAACATAATTATAATAATACTCTTTTTTCCTAAATATAACCTATACTAAATATAAATTATACAAATATTTTTAAATCAGTATGAAAGCATACATATACTTGATTAACAAGCACTAGTAAAACAAACTTTCATATTTTTACTCGAAATAAAAGTCAAATATTACTTTACTGTTGCAGCATCTAATAATAATTCAACAGTTTTTTCATTCTTTAATCTATTCTTTATTCCTTCTATTTCAGCTTCTCCTATAGCACTCTTTATCTTTGCTAAGTCCATATTATATATCTTAGCAAAATTTTCCATATCCTTGTCTACATCTTCTTCTGTAACTTCTACATTTTCAAGTTCAGCTATCTTTTCTATTATTAGAGTGTTCTTAACAAGCTTTTCAGCTTCTTCTCTTCTTGCTTCTCTTATTTCATCTATACTCTGTCCTGAAAGTTCAGCAAACTTTTCTAAAGACCATCCCTGGTAGCTTAACTGCATGTTTATTTCTTCTAGCTGTCTGTCTATCTGACTTTCTATCATTGACTTAGGTATTTCTATTTCAACTTTTTCAGCTATCGCATTTACAACTGCGTTTTTCATTTCTTCCTTAGCTTCTGAATCTGCCTTTTCTTGAAGCTTAGCCTTTATATCATTCTTTAATTCTTCTAAAGATTCAAATTCAGTTGTATCCTTTGCAAAATTATCATCTAATTCTGGAAGTTCCTTCTTCTTAAGGTCATGTACTAAAACCTTGAATACCACTGGCTTACCAGCTAATTCTTCTGCTGGATAGTCTTCTGGGAAAGTAACATTTACTTCGAATTCTTCTCCTACTGACTTACCTATCATTTGTTCTTCAAATCCTGGTATGAATGAACCAGAACCAACTTCTAATGAATATCCTTCAGCTGTTCCACCTTCAAAAGCTTCTCCATCAAGAGTTCCTGCGAAGTCTATGTTAGCTATAAGTCCATTTTCTACTGGACCTTCTACCTCAACCATTCTTGACTGCTTTTCAAGAAGAGCATCTAATTCATTCTTTACTTCTTCTTCAGAAACCTCTTTTTCAACCTTTTCTATTTCTATACCCTTGTAGTTTTCTATAGAAAATTCAGGCTTAACATCAACATCAGCTGTTAAAACTATTGAGCCATCTTCCTTTATTTCCTTTATGTCTAACTGTGGCTGGCTTACAACATCTATTTCTAGAGCATCTATAGCCTGTGGATAAACTTCTGGCAATACTATATCTAAAGCATCATTAAAAAATACTCCCTTACCATAGTTAAGTTCGATTATCTTTCTAGGTGCCTTACCCTTTCTGAAACCAGGTATATTATATCTTGATTTAGTTTTATTGTATGCCTTATCTATAGCTTTTTCAAACTCTGCACCATCAACTAATATTTCAAATTTTACAGAATTACCTTCTCTTTTTATTAATTCAGCTTTCATAAAATTTTCCTCCTAAGTTTAATGTTCTATACTATTCTTTTAATTGTCATTATATAAAAACACAATTCAACCATTTAATTATACTATAAAAAGCTTGAAATTGCACCCATTTTTGCAAAAATCTAGCATTTCTTTAATTGTTTTTAATTTTTATGTTAATCTCAATAAGTTAAAAAACAATATTTAGTAATCGAAAGTTCTATAACTTTTTATAATATTATGTTTAGTCCAATTACAGTCTATGTTATTTTTTACTTTTATGCAAATTTTTCTGTCTCTAAACATTTTATATAAATCTATATTCATATGTGAATTTTCCATTTTTTATATTCATTATTACAAAACTCCTATCCTTACCATCTCTTGGCATTGAAAGGCTCCCTGGATTTATAAGCACTACTCCATCTATTAACTCATTTACCTTAATATGGCTATGACCAAATATGGCAATATCTGCACCTATTTCCTTTGCTTTTTCGGCTATATTTCCCAATCCATATTTAACTCCATAATTATGGCCGTGGGTTAAAAATATTCTAATCCCTTCGCACTCAAAGTCTAACTCAGTTTCTATATTTTCAAAATCACAATTACCCGCTACTGCAATTACTGGAATATCACTTTTTTCTTTAAAATATAATGAATCTGAAAAATTATCTCCAGCATGAAGTATTAGTTCTACACCTTCTTTTTGAATAATTTCTATCGCATCATTCATATATACTTTAAATCTATGAGAATCAGATATTATTGCTACTTTCATATTTTCTCCTTTCCTTATTTTTGTCTATAACTTTTACTTTTACATACTTATACTCTTAATAATTTAATTACACTATCCTGCTTGCAAAAATAGTGTAACTATATAGTTACACTATTTTTTATAAGCTACTTAATCCTATTTATCTTGTCAAATTTAAAATTAGCCTTATAGATATTATCCCTGGCAAGTTTATATAGTTCTTGCCTTAATAATATTTTCAAGCTGTATCTTCATTTTTTCAAGAGCTCTGGATCTATGACTAAAACTATTTTTTACTTCTATAGGTAGTTGTCCAAATGTGTAATCATATCCATCAGGTATAAACATGCAGTCATATCCAAATCCATTTTCACCTTTTTCTTCCATTGCTATTTTTCCGTCTACTACGCCCCTTGAAATAATTTCTTTACCATCTGGGAATACTACTGCTATAACACAAACATACCTTGCTGTTCTTTTGCTCATTGGAGTATCTCCAAGTTCTTCAAACATTTTATCCCTGTTTTCTTTGTCAGTTGCATTTTCTCCTGCATATCTAGCTGAATATACTCCTGGTCTTTTATCAAGTGCATCTACTTCTATTCCCGAATCATCAGCTATTGAAATTTTACCTGTTTTTTTAGATATTGCTCTAGCCTTTATAAGAGCATTATGCTCAAATGTCTTCCCATCTTCTATTATCTCAATTCCATCAAGACCTACATCTTTCAAAGATTCAATTTTAAAATCTATATCCTTAAGAATCACACCTATTTCTTCTAACTTATGAGCATTACCAGTTGCTATAATAGCTTCTCTTTTATATTCGCAACCTATTATAGCATCTGCTACTTCACCAAGAACTTTTCTCTGTATTCTCATAAGCTCTTTGTTTCCCTTTTCAGCATATTCAAGAATTTTCACAAGTTCTAATTTAGTAAAAGGTCTTTCTTCACCAGTTCCTTGTATTTCTACAAATTCCCCTCTATGATTCATTACAACATTTGTATCAACTTCTGCCTTTGAATCTTCATCATAACATATATCTAACCTTACATCACCATCTACTACACCAACACTAATAGCAGCAAGCATAGTATTCATAGGCATTTTTTTAATTTCCTTATTCTTATACAATGTATATAAAGCATCTGCTAGTGCTACATATGCACCCGTAATTGAAGCTGTTCTAGTTCCACCATCCGCTTGTATAACATCACAATCTATCCAGATAGTTCTTTCTCCTAATGCTGAAAGATTTACTACAGATCTAATTGCTCTTCCTATTAATCTCTGTATTTCTTGACTTCTTCCATCTACTTTACCTTTACTAGAATCCCTTCTCTTTCTCTTTTGAGTTGCACTTGGTAGCATAGAATACTCTGCACTTATCCAGCCACTTCCTGACCCCTTTAAAAATGGTGGTACTCCTTCTTCTACAGTAGCAGTACATATTACTTTTGTTTCCCCTAACTCTATAAGAACTGACCCCTGTGAATATTTCGTAAAGTTTCTTGTTATTCTTACATTTCTTATTTCATCAAATTCTCTTCCATCAGGTCTTTGACTTATAACTATCTTATTCATTTTATCCGCCCCTATCTAAAAATTATATTCAATATTTCATCTTAATTTTTAATATATTGAATTTATAAAAATGTAATTCAAGTATACATTTAGTAAATTTCCATGCATATTTTTCTTTTTAATAAAACTAGAAAATAGCATATCAAAATTTATACATAAGATATAATACTCTATATTTTTTGT
>JAHHSS010000047.1 GCA_020025095.1 Peptostreptococcus sp. | reverse complement strand
GTTTATTTATATAATAAACTAAATTATTTTCCCCCAATTTATCATTTTAAAGATAATTAAAAAATAAGTATTTATAAACTAGAATTATACTGATTTTTTATAAAAATAATAACCGTCAATAATTGACGGTTATTATTAGATTTAAGATTATATAGTTTCTATAATCTTAAATTATTATATAGGAACTAATTATTAAAATTGAAAAAATAAATCAACTTTTATTACGCTAATCTTTCTCTGTTCTCTAAAGCTTTCTTGCCTGTTCTAATAATTGCAAATACATATACGAAAGCTAGTACAACACCTATTATATTTGCTATATTTTGTGGAAGATTAAATCCTATTTTAGCACCTAATAAATATGCTGATATTACATAGGTATAAAACATTCCTGGAAGCAAAGTGATAATATACGGCTTCTTCAATTTATACAAATAAAGACTAATCATTGCGAATGCAAATATTGCTATTGTCTGATTTGCCCATGCAAAATATTGCCATAAAATGTTGAATCCTTGTGGTGAGAACTTTGCAAATACTAATATTATTGCAACTGGTATAAAAATACATACAGATAATTTAATTCTATTTGCTGGTTTAGATTGATCATATCCAATTGCATCTGCAATCATAAGTCTTGCCGCACGCAAAGATGTATCACCTGAAGTAATCGGAAGAACTATAATGCCTAAAACAGCTATTAATCCACCTATTTTCCCTAACATATCATATGCTACTATACCTATTACTTGTGGCTTACCTATAAACTGTGGAGCAACCCCCTTATTGTATATCCCCATTGCTGCAGCAGCCCATATCATAGCTATGAAACCTTCTAAAATCATCATGTCATAGAAAGTTTTTCTACCTTCTCTTTCATCAGAAACAGATCTACCTATTAAAGTTGCTTGAGTAGAGTGGAAACCAGAAACTATACCGCAGGCAACAGTAACAAAGAATACAGGTAATAGAGGAGTACCCTTTGGATGCGTTCCCATCCAATTAGAAGCATTTAAATTAGTAAGGTGATATCCTCTTACAAACAGGCCAAAGAAAATACCAACAGCAGATAATAAAAGTATTATACCAAATATAGGATAAATTTTTCCTATAATCTTATCGATAGGGAATAATGTAGCTGCTAGATAATAAGCAAAAATACATCCATAGACAACCCATACAACAGGATTATCTACAACTGACTGTTGCTTTAAAAGACTTCCAACAATAAGATCTCCTGGCGTATAAATAAATACTGCTCCAACAAGAATCATCAGGAATATAACAAATACATTGTATATCTTATATACCTTAGAACCAAGATGATCCTGAATAAGAGCAGGCATCTGCTTTCCACCACTTCTTATAGAAATCATCCCGCTTAGATAATCATGAACTGCTCCTCCCAGTACACATCCAATAGGAATCAATATAAAGGCAATCGGTCCAAAAAGAATACCCTGTATAGGACCAAGAATTGGACCAGTACCCGCTATGTTCAATAATTCAATAAGTGCATTTTTACGTTGCTTCATAGGTACATAATCAACTCCATCATTGATTTCAACTGCTGGAGTTGGTCTGTCATCTGGCCCGAAAACTTTTTCAACGAATCTACCATAAAGCATTCCACCGACTATCAAGATTACAAGCCCGATTAAAAATGTTATCATAATAATCTCCTCCTAATTAAATATAAAGTTTTCAAATTGCATTTTTTAGTTCCTACAATTATCATTATATACCATTTTGTATTGATAATACACTATTTTGTATTGATTTGGGATTTTTTAATATTTAAATTGCACATTTAATCTGAATTTTACAAATACTGCACTTTATTTTGCTAAAACAAAGTATAATTTAACTTTAAAATTCGGAATACAAAAGAAAATCTCTATTGCATTCCGATTAATAAACAATGTATTTATTTTAGTTTATAAAGTGTAAATGCTATGGTTTTACTTTTCAATAAAAAAGCTAATTTCTCCCTCTACACATAGCTCCCCATCAGTATATATTTTTCCTTCTCCAATTCCAAACTGCTTTCTCATTTTAATTATGTTTACATAAATATCTATTTTGTCTCCAGGGATAACTTCTTTTCTAAATTTAGCATTTTTTATTCCAGAAAAAAAGGCTATTTTCCCTTTGTTTTCTTCAATAGATAAAATTGCTACTGCTCCTGCCTGTGCCATAGCCTCAATTAATAATACTCCCGGCATAACATTATGTTCTGGAAAATGTCCTTGAAACCACGGTTCTGTATTTGTTATACATTTTATAGCATGACAACTTTTACCCACTTCCATATCTAAAACCTTATCTATCAACAAAAAAGGATATCTATGTGGTATTATTTTTTTAATTTCTTCAATGTTAAGTTCAAACATTTTTACTCCTTTAAATTTTAAAATACAAAAATCATATGAATAATACTATTTATACTTAATAAGTTCTTTAATAAAATAACTCTTATTCATACTTTTTAAACAATAAAGAGGAATTATGACCACCAAACCCTAGTGAATTTGATAGTGCATATTTAATATTTTTTTTTCTGCTGCCTTCAACTACATAATCTAAATCACACTCAGAATCTTTTTCCTTGTAGTTAATTGTTGCGGGAATAAAGTCTTTATTTAGTGCATAGCAACATATTAAAGCTTCAACTGCTCCTGCTGCACCTAACATATGACCTGTCATACTTTTAGTAGATGAAACTGCGATATTATAGCACTGCTTTCCGAATAATTTTTTAATTGCATTACTTTCTATACAATCATTAATAACAGTTGATGTTCCATGCGCATTTATATAATCCACTTCCATTAAATCTATACCCGCTTCTTCTATTGCGTACTTCATAGAAAGCCTTGCTCCCTCAGCATCTGGACTAGGTGCTGTAATATGATAGGCATCACTAGATTGTCCAAAACCAACTACTTCGCATATTATATTTGCACCTCTTTTTTTAGCGGATTCCAAGGATTCTAACACCAATATCGCTGCTCCCTCTCCCATAACAAATCCATTTCTTTCTTTATCAAAAGGTATAGACGCTCTATTAATATCATCTGAAAAACTTAAAGCTGACATCGATTCAAATCCAGCAATTCCAAGTTCACATATACTTGCCTCACAACCTCCAGCAAAAACAGTATCTTGATATCCATCTTTGATTAGTCGATATGCATACCCAATTGAGTCAGCTCCACTTGCGCAAGCTGAAACGCTAGAAGTGCATACTCCCCTAGTTCCAAGTTCTATTGATATATGTCCAGCGGCCATATTTATAATTGACTTAGGAATAAAGTGAGATGAAATTTTTTTTACACCTTTATTAAAATATTTTTCATGCTCGCTTTGAATAGTCGTTAATCCTCCTATTCCACTTCCAATCACCACACCTGTTCTGTACTTATTTTTCTCGTCTATCACAAGTCCACTGTTTTTAATAGCTTCTTTTGATGCTGCTATTGCAAACTGAACAAACCTATCTTTTTTCTTTGGAGATTCGATACCATATTCTTTTGGATCGAAATTCTTCACTTCTGCTGCTAGCTTGGTCTTAAATTGAGAGTTATTAAATAAACTTATCTTATCTATTCCATTTCTACCCTTGATAAGCCCATCAATAAAATCTTCAATGCTATTACCTATTGGTGATATTACTCCACCACCAGTTACTACTACTCTTCTTTTCATATTTTACCTCACACTATATTGCAGATAAACCACCATCTATACTTATAACTTGACCAGTAATATATCTTCCTAAATCTGAAGAAAGAAAGGAAACAAAGTTTGCAATATCTTCTGGATAGCCAATAGATTTAAGTGGGATTGAATTAATAATTTTTTCTTTTATGCTCTCTGACAAAGTATCAGTCATATCTGTCTTTATAAATCCAGGAGCAATTGCGTTTACAGTTATACCATATCCGCCCAGTTCAGCTGCTAAAGTTCTTGTCAAGCCAATAATACCCGCTTTAGATGCTGAGTAATTAACTTGACCTATATTCCCGATCAATCCCGAAATAGATGAAATATTTATTATCCTTCCATTTTTCTTTTTCATCATTTTATTTGCTACCTGTTTAGTACAATTAAATACCCCTTTGAGATTTACATCTATTACATCGCTAAAATCTTTTTCTTTCATTCTTATAAATAATTTATCTTTTGTTATACCAGCATTATTTACTAGAACATCTATATCACCTATTTCGCTTTGAATTTTGGAAATTGCATTTTTTGTTTCTTCATAATTTCCTACATCAAACTTAATACAGAAAGCATCAATATTTTTCAACTTTAATTCATTTACAAAGTCCTTTGCTTTTTCTTCTGAATTTACATAGTTGAAACCTACTATAAAACCATCACTACCAAGTTTGTCAACTATTGCTTTTCCTATACCTCTTGAACCACCTGTTACAAAGGCGATTTTTTTACAATTTTTCATATTTAAAGTACCTCCCTAAATACAATGCATCTATATTTTGTAATTTTCCAAATCGTAGATGCTCTCTATATTAAAAACGCTCGCATTTCGGTCAATTTTTTTTATAAAAGATTTTAAAGTTTTTCCTGGACCTATTTCAATAAAATCTTTTATACCATCTTCGAGTATTTTTCTTATTATCTTTTCAAAATACACAGGTGAATACATCTGTTTTTGTAATTTCAATGAAAAGTCTTCTTTTTTTATGTATTCTTTTGCATCAAAATTTGAATATATTTTGTATTCTGGCATATTATATTCAATTTTATTTAAAATTTCACCAAGTTCTATGGATGCCTCTTTCAATATTTCTGTGTGAAAAGGCCCTTCAACATCTAAATCCACTACTGATTTGATTTTTTCCTCTAAGCACTTTTCTTTGAACATATCGATAAGTTCAAATTCTCCAGCTATTACTATTTGATTTGGAGAGTTGAGATTACAAATATCTATAACCCCTCTTTTTTCTTTTTTTACTTTCGATATTATGCTTGATATTGTTTCAAAGTCTGACCTCATTATTGCCAGCATACCACCTTTTCCAGCAGCAGCTTTTCCCATAATTTCGCCCCTCTTACTTATTATTTTAATACCAGTACTAATATCAAAAACTCCAGCAGAGCAAAGTGCTGAATACTCACCCAAACTCAAACCTGTAGAACTGACAACTTCTATACTTTTACCATACCTATTCATAAATTCTTTATGCAAAAGTACGCTGTTTAAAAAAATAGCCAACTGGGCATATCTAGTCATAGATAAATCTTCTTTTTTAGCCTCTAATATTTTTTGTGCAGTTTTTTCACCTACTATTGAATATAAATTGTGATAAACCTTTGAGATTGGTAAGTTTGAATCCATTATATCTTTTCCTAAACCCTCATATTGTGCTCCCTGACCAGGAAATATAAGCGCCACCTTTTTAACCATAGATACTAGTAACCGTCCTTTCATATGTTCTAATTAGATCTTCTATTATAGATTTACAGGACTCTCTTTTTTTCACTAAACCAGCAATTTGACCTGCCATTATAGATCCATTATCTACATCTCCATCCACAACAGCTTTTCTAAGGCTTCCTCTACTAAAATTTTCTAATTCCTCTAAACTAGATTTCATATCTTCCATTTTTTTAAATTTTTTTGCAAATTTATTTTTTATCACTCTGACGGGATGTCCTGTTGAAATTCCTGTAACCATTGTAGATGTATCTTTTGCATTAAGCACTTTCTCCTTATAAGAATCTGATACATTACATTCCTCTGCAACCAAAAATCTAGTACCTACTTGTACTCCAGAAGCTCCAAGACAAAAGCTTGCTGCCATACCTCTTCCATCAGCTATTCCACCTGCAGCAATTACAGGTATTTTTACCGCATCAACAATTTGAGGAATAAGTGACATAGTATTAGTCACACCTATATGTCCACCTGCTTCAGCCCCTTCTGCAATTAACGCTACTACACCTTCATTTCTCTCCATTCTTATTGCTTGAGCAACTGAAGGAACTACGGGTATTATTTTTATGCCATTTTCATTTAGCTTTTTAAAGTATTTACCTGGATTACCAGCTCCAGTAACTACTATTTTAATATTTTCTTCTATAATAGCATCTATAATATCCTCGACATACGGACTCAATAGCATAATATTTACCGCAAAGGCTTTGTCTGTTAGCATTTTTGTTTTTCTTATTTCTTCAACAAGCCATTCTTTTGGAGCATTACCCGCAGCAATTATTCCAAGTCCGCCAGCATTAGAAACGGCAGCTGCCAAATCAGAGTCTGACACCCATGCCATTCCTCCCTGAAAAATGGGATATTTGATACCTAATAAATTGCACACCTGATTATTTGATATTTTCATATTAGAATTTCCTTTCTTAGGAATATATTTTATCCTACTTCGTTTTTATATATTCTTCTATTTTGATAGGAGTTCTAAGAGTCTCAATTATCTCATCTTCAACTTCTATATTAAATTCCTCCTCTATTTCCGTCATTATATCCATAACATCCAGAGAGTCTGCTCCTAATTCTTCCTGGATATCACTATTATCCTTTATTTCACAAATTTCTACATCTAACTGTTCTGCTAATATTTCCTTTATTTTTTCTAACATATTATTACCTCTTTTCTAAATTATTTATATTTAATCTATGATACAAATTGAATAAGAATGATATGTACCATAGTATATATAACAGCTAATTAACTTTCAGTAATGATCCACCATAGCTCAGTCCACCACCAAAGGCTAATATAATAACGTACTTTCCTTTATTTTTTTTCAAATCGAAGCTTCTAATTGCCTCATCCATAGCAATTGGAACACTCGCAGAAGAAGTATTTCCATACTTGTTCAAATTTATAAACCACCTATCAATATTAATATCACTTTTAGCTGCTAAAGTTTCTATTATTCTTAAATTTGATTGATGTGGAATTAGCAAACATACATCATCTTTATTTATATTATTATTTTTTAGTAAATCTTCAATTATTTTTACTCCAATGTCTGTCGCAAATTTATATATTTGCCTTCCATTCATTTTAATATAGAATTCTTCTTCTATAATACTCTTTTTAGAATTCATTGTGAGATACCTTCTTTTATCACATTGCCCACCTATTATAGAATTAATAAGTTCTAAATCAATAGAATTAATATTTTCTTTTTCTGGATTGCTACTATCTTTATAGGAAGTATTTTCTAAAATAGCACACCCTGCACCATCTCCAAATAATATACAAGTGGATCTGTCTTTCCAATCAACATACTTGGATAAACGCTCACTACCTACAACAATAGCATATTTAAAATTACTAGATTCAATAAGTGATTTTGCAATTGCTAATGAATATATAAATCCGCTACAAGCTGCATTTACATCGAAGCATATTGCATTTTCTATCTCCAATCTATCTGATAGAATAAAAGATGATGAAGGTACAGCACTATCACCTGTTATAGTCGAACATATAATTAAACCTATATCATTTTTGTTTATCTCCAACTTCTCAAGAGCCTTTTTACAGCTATTATATGCTAAATCTTCTGTAGTTACCTTATCTGCTATGTATCTAGTCTCTATTCCTGTTCTTTCTATTATCCACTGATTATTTGTTTCTACCATTTCAGATAACATACAATTATCCAAAATTTTTCCAGTAGCATATGAACCAGTTGATATTATTTTAATAGACATTTTTACCTCCATATTCTTTTAAAAAGAACTCATTTATGTTTTTCAATGCTTTAATTAAATCTCTATCCTCATCTAATTTTAAATCTATCATAGCGTGATTTATCATTTCCTCATGAAAATTCTTATGTATTTTATCAACTAGTTCTCCCTTGTTAGTCAAATTAACTAGTACTACTCTGCGGTCATTAACATCTTTACTTCTACACACATATTCTTTATTTTCTAACCTATTTATACTTGTAGTAAGCGTTCCCATTGTAATATTTAATGATTCCGCTATTTCCGACATAGTTTTTGTATAAGATTTTCCTATGGCTTCAATTGTATGAATCTCTGTCATAGAAAGGTTTTTTATGCCTCTATTTCTTAGAGAACGCTCCTCTATGGTCAATATGTTTTTTAAAAGTTCAACTACTATTTCATTAATAATTTTCCTACTATTTTCATAGTTTGACCTGTCTTCCAATATCTTCACCTCCATTAACCTAAGATATACCTATATTTATCATACCTTTTTTTCAAATATTTTCCTGTAGAAATTGTTCTATATTTATCTAAGTATTTCAAAATTTCAATCTTTAAATTATAAATTTGACTACCATCCTCTTTTATTATTTTATCTATAAAACCGTCATCAAAAAGATCTTTACTAGTCATTCTCATAAGTTGTGCAGCTTCTTCTTTTCTACTTGGATCTTTCCAGAGAATACTAGAAAACCCTTCTGGCGATAGTATAGAATACACGCTATTTTCTAACATCCATATTTCATCAGTGAGTCCTAGTGCCAAAGCTCCACCACTTCCACCTTCTCCAATTACAATTGACAGGGTTGGAATTTCTAATCTAGAAAATTCCAAGATGCAGTTTGCAATTGCTCCAGATTGTCCTCTTTCTTCAGCTTCTATACCACATCCAGCTCCAGGTGTGTCAATAAAAGTTATTAGGGGGAATTTATATTTTTCAGCATATTTTGCAAGCCTTATGACCTTTCTATATCCTTCAGGGTTTGGCATACCAAAATTTCTATCTTTTTGTTGAGCTATAATCATTACAGAATGAGTATCTATCATAGCAATACCAGCAATAATTGTATCATCATCAGAATATAATCTATCACCATGAAGCTCTATAAATGGATTACATAAATATTCAATATAATCCATTGACTTTAACCTTTGAGGATGCCTTGATGCTCTAACAATATCCATCGCTTTCATCTTATCTTCCACCTTTTGTTTGTTTACTATGTATTATTAATATATTACTTAATGTCTCTCTTATTTTTTCTCTTTTCACTATCATATCTATCAAGCCATGCTCTAATAAAAACTCAGCTCTTTGAAAACCTTCTGGTAATTCTGTTCCTGTAACTTGCTTAATTACTCTTTGTCCAGCAAATCCAATCAAAGCTCCCTTTTCAGCGATAATTATATCTCCAAGATTTGCAAAACTTGCACTTACTCCTCCTGTTGTTGGATCAGTCATTACAGAAATGTATAATAATCCCTTTTTATCATGCTTTGCTATAGCTTGAGATGTTTTTGCCATTTGCATCAAAGAGAACATTCCTTCCTGCATTCTAGCACCACCTGATGCAGTAAATATAATCAATGGTAAATTTTTTTTTATTGATAACTCAATGCTCTTTGTTATTTTTTCACCTACCGTGCTACCCATGCTACCCATCATAAAATAAGTATCCATAACTGCTATTACTATTTTTTGAGAATTAATTTTACCTATTCCACAAATAATAGCCTCATCGTTTCCCGTATCTTTTCTCAGTTTATTTTGTTTTTCCTTATAATCTGGAAAATGGAGAGGGTCTCTTATTTTTTTTTCTTTAAAGTATTCTATAAAACTTTCACTGTCTAAGATACTTTCCAATCTTTCTCTAGCATTCATTTTGAAATAATACTGACAAAAAGGACAAGTTTTAAAGTTTTTAGAAAGATCACTTTTAAGAATTATATTTCCACATTCAGGACATTTTATCAGCATATCTGGCTGAATATCTATATTTTTTTTTGCTTTATATTTTTTTCTTTTTAAATGTTCTAATATCATACAATCACTATTCTCCCTATCTTCTCATCTTTTCTTCTAAAAATGAAGTAGAGTAGTTATTTTGAATATAGTCAATATCCTTCATTATCTTTTTATTAAATTCAATATTTGTTTTCACACCTTCTACTATAAATTCCTCTAAGGCTCTTTCCATGATACGAATTGCTTCTTCTCTTGTTTCAGCAAAAGCTATAACTTTTGCCAGCATAGAATCATAAAATGGCAAAACATCACAGCCCTGATAAATTGCACTATCTACTCTTACTCCATATCCTCCAGGAATATTTAAAGCACTAATTTTCCCAACACTAGGCATAAAATTTTTATCAGAATCATAGGCATTTATCCTGCATTCTATTGCGCATCCATTTATTTTTATATCTTCTTGTTTAAATGATAGACTTTTTTTTGAAGCAATTTTTATTTGCTCCTTTACTATATCTATGCCTGTTATCATTTCAGTCACTGGATGCTCCACTTGAATTCTTGTATTCATTTCCATAAAATATATTTCATTATTTTTAGAAACCAAAAATTCAATTGTACCAGCATTAGTGTATCCAACATATTTAGCGGCCTTAATAGAAATTTCATATAAGCTCTCTAGTATTTCATTAGAAATCACTGTCGCTGGAGCTTCCTCAATAACTTTCTGATGCTTCATTTGAATAGAACAATCTCTTGCTCCGAGATGAATAATATTTCCAAATTCATCTGCCAATATTTGAACTTCAATATGTCGTGGCTTATCAATATATTTTTCAATATACACCCTATCATCCCCAAATGCATTTTCAGCTTCCTTTTTAGCGGATTTAAAATTCGATTCTATATCCTCTTCAGAATTAACCACTCTCATTCCCTTACCTCCGCCACCGGCTCTAGCTTTCATAATTATTGGATATCCTATTTTTTTTGATATATCTTTTGCCATATCAACTGTATCAACTATTCCTTCGCTACCTGGTATGACAGGTATACCTATACTCTCCATCATTTTTTTAGATACATCTTTATTCCCCATAAGAGCAATTACTTTACTATTAGGTCCTATAAATTTTATATTGTATATTTCGCATAACTTTGCAAACGTTGAATCCTCAGATAAAAAACCAAATCCTGGATGAATTGCATCGGAACCAGTAACTATAGCAGCATTAATAATTTGTATTTTATTTAAATAGCTGTCTTTCGTATTTTTAGGTCCTATACAGATACACTCATCGGCTATTCTAGTGTGCAATGCTTCTTTATCTACTTCAGAAAATATAGCAACACTTTTTATTCCCATATCTCTTAGACTTCTAGCGACCCTAACGGCAATTTCTCCCCTATTTGCTATCAAAACTTTTTTTATTTTATCAGACAATTACATCACCCTCACTTCAAAAAGAGCCTGTCCAAACTCAACTACCTCTTCATCATCTGCTAAAACATTTAGTATCTCACAGTCAAAAGGTGCTTTAATTTCATTTAACAGCTTCATTGATTCTATTATTCCAACTACATCTCCTTTTTTAACTTTGCTTCCTATATTTACAAACTCTTCATCACTAGGTGAAGGCTTTCTATAAAAAGTACCAATCATGTTAGAATTTATTTTTTCAATGTTATTAATTTCATCGTTTAAAGATATATTATTTTTAAAATCTTCTTTTTTTCCTGTAAAATTATCTGTTTTTTCTTGATTTAAAAATTCGTGATTATTTTGATATTTAAAATTTATTTCTTTTTCACTAGCTTTTAACTCTTTATTTCTTATTAATATAATTTTTTCGTTATTTGAACTGTACTCAAGTTCTTGCATATTATTTTCTTGTAATACTTTCGCTAACTTATTTATGAAATCTATATCCATATAAAATCCTCCTTTATTTTGAATATCAAAATAATATATTTGAATTATAATATCAAAAAAAAAATATGTCAACAGCTATTTGAAAATTCTCTTTTGTATTTACAACTAATAATAGAACTTTATCGTCTTAAAAATAGCTTATAAACTGTCTTTTAGTTTGAAAAAAAATAATGTGAATATACATACGTTTATATAGAAGGTTTAAATTTTTTGAAATTTTATCAGAATTATGCTTTATTAATAAAATATATTATTTAAATAATTATTTTATATCGTCTTGCATTTATACATCTTATCTTAGATTATTATTAGTATTAATTTCAATAATATTTTTCACTATTAATTCTTTAAAGGTTCTTTGTCAACTGACGTTGATGAATAAAATCGTATAATTTTATGCGAC
>JAHHSS010000046.1 GCA_020025095.1 Peptostreptococcus sp. | reverse complement strand
GTATTATATAAAGCATATATCAAAAATATATTGCTAGATTTTTTTCTTTTCTTTCTTAATTGTAACCAACTCAAAGACTTTATATCAACAGTTTTTTTGCTTCTTGTTACATCATCGTAATATGTATTTTAGTATTATTTAATATTAAATAGACTCTATACATATTGAATTTGCTATATTTTATATATTGATATTTTATGTACTTTTCTTATTTCATATCTTTTTTAATAATTTTACTACCAAAATGCTAGCAAGGTATTAGAAATTTAATAGTAAAATAATTGAAAAAATACGCAATGTTGAAAAAGATAAGGACAAACTTAAATATATTAGTTTTACTCTTTCTTTATTTATAAAGTATTATATATATTATAGTGTCTTAATACTATTATTATGCTTTACCTTTTTATTTCTTTAATACTAAATATTTTGCTTTTTATAATTTATTTTCCATTATAAACCTATTGATTTTTTTAGAATATTCTGTTATTATTGTTTTGATCATTATTAAAACTTAATATATATTATCAAATAAAGGAGGTAACGTACTATGAATAACTTAATTAAAAAAGTTTCGTTTTTTTCGCTAGCATTACTCTTGTCTACAGTCCCCACAGTAGAAAATATTTTTGCTGAGGACATTAATCTTGAGGAAAACATTTCCTCATATGATTCAAAAGCTATTTCACAAGAAAGATCTTTAAAATTGAATAGTAGTTCTACCTTTAAAGATATTCCAGAATTAAACAGTGTGATTAGCATGGATCAATATGCTAATTCTGAAGGTAATAATTTTGAGGATTCTTATGAATTAAAGATCGATTATAACGAATATAAAACAAAAATTTATATAAAAACTCACTTGAATGAATCTATGGATAACGGACCAAGCTATAAAGCCATATCTTTTTTAATAGAGAATTATGATGATTTTAAATCTTATATGTCTCATTTAAATGATGGTGACTTTGTAGATTTGATATATTCCATTACTACTACTTATAATAATTTAGACGAAAAGGATTCTAATCCTTGGAAAGAATCCTTATTAAGCAAATCTGATAGTTATAAACAATATTTCCAAAACAACATTAGAAAAAAAAGAGCTATCTCTGGATATGATGCCACTAATGCTGTAGCATATGCAAAAAAGTATCATGGAAATAATTCTCCTTCTCCTAACTATTATAGTTTCTCAAATGATGGTGGAGACTGCACAAATTTTGTTTCACAATGCCTTAAAGCTGGTAATATGTCGATGAGAAAATATGATAATGATATATGGAATAACAGTAACTGGTATTATTATGGTAGTGTACGTAATTGGCCAACAGCATATTCTGGATCATGGGCTCAAGCTAGTAATTTTTAAACATCATTGGGCTGCTCGTGCTGGAATATCTGTTCATGATGTCCCTTCTAATGCAACTAGAATTTACTTTAAAACAGCTTATGGAACTCCAATATCTTTAATGAAGAGATCTACAGGACAAGCATATCATACTATAATAGTTGGCGGTCAAAAAGGATCTAATGATTGGTGGTACTACGAGCGTTCTGGTAACACCAATCTTGGTAATTCATTATTAAATAGAGTACGAGGAGAAAAAATCGTTCAAGAGAGAGTTTCTTTTTAATTTTTCAAAAATAGAAATAAAAAAAGGAGGAAATTATGTTAAAGAAAATTATATGTTTACTAATAGTTTTTCCACTCTTATTTCTAGCTGTGGGTTGTGAAAATGATTATTTAAATAATGAATCTACTTCTAAACCAACAATACAGAAGGACTATTGGAAGAAAAATCCAGTTGATGTTATATCTAGATATGTAGAAAATATTAAATATAATAGTAGATATGACTATGTTTTTATGGACGTTGGCGGAACATTTTCTTCTACAAATAATAAGAATAAAACAAAAATTGAAGATAAGTTATCTAAGTCCATAAAAAATGCGAAACTAATATCTGTTCTTCCTAATAAAACTCAGAATAATTTGACAAATCCTATAGAAATAAAAGATAAAAAAGGGAAAACTATTAAACTAAAGGATCCTCTCGCCTTTACTGTTGATTTTGAAATAAAGTTAAATAAAAATGAAAATACATCATCATTTGGATATGATGATGGTGTTAATACAAAATTATTTGTATTAGCAAAAGATAATGAAAATAATTATAAAATATTATATATAGGTAACTAACTGTCCTAAAAATATTAAATTGTATTGTATTCATTTTTACAATTTTTTATTGTATTGTATAGTATTATTATAAGATAAAGGAGGTCTAATATGCTAAAAAAGTATTGAAAGAACTTCGTGTTGAGCGTAACCTTAAACAGGAAGATATTGCAAGAATAATTGGAATATCAGCAAGTGCATATGGTTACTATGAACAAGGTAAAACTACCCCTGACCCAGATATCATAATTAAACTCTCAGAATTCTATGGTGTATAAACAGACTATCTTCTCGGTCGTTCAAATTCAAGAAAATATTCTACTATAAAAGATTCTGAAATTCTTCCTGAAGAAGCACTTCAGGAACTTGAAAATTTCAAAGAATACTTAAAAATTAAATATTCTAAAAAAGGTCAAGATTAATCTTGACCTTTTAAAATTCTAGGGAACTACAAAATAATGTACAGAAGTATCCATCCTACTATTTTGAAAATAATCAAAGTTCAACACTGTTAGCTAAACCAAACATTGAACAGCTTACAGTTGTCTTATCTCATATATAGACGAAATTTTAGCATATATGGTATCCTGTAATTTTTTTATCTTTGCCACCTTTAGCTGTAGAGTCTACCACTACTGCCATTAATATGGTTCACAATAAGTATGAGAAAATAAATCACAGTTAGTGTAAAAAAGTCCATAAAAACTTGACACAACCTCTAGATGTAGTTGCTATTAACAAAATTTCTAAAATATAATACAATTAATAAAAATTTACGTTATATTTTAAAGGAGGAAAATGCGAAAAGACATTTTGCATCTATTTTAATAGCTTATTAGTTACTTTGTCTATGAATGTATTTTTGCCAGTTTTCGTAGAACCTTCTTCTGAAAACCATGATAATTATGAAATAAACCATAATATAGATACAGTGGATAGTCTGCATGATATGTCTGCTATTAAACCTAAGGCTGTTGGTTTTTATACTAAAGAAACAGTAGTAAATTCTCAAAAAAAACTGGGTGTTTTGTTGGTATGCAGTTCTGACATGGCAAAAAGCATCTTCTTAATTCATCTAGGAAAACGTATTTAGCATCAACAGGATATAATTTTATGGTGTGTTTACAACTATAGGTGTTTCAAAGACAGCTAGTGCCACAATTCCAGCTAATCCAAATCGTTGGAGTCGTTTGGGTTGCTATGCTGACGTAACGTTTAAAAAGGTTGCGTCAGCTCGTTATCAAGGGGGGCATCCTAAACCCATAAGCATTACATACAGAGTGGATAAAATATATCATAATAAATATTTAAGTGTAGTATATAAGTAAGGTGGAATAGTATGAATATTAAAACAAGAATATGTCTATATTTAATAGCGCTGTCATATATTATAACTGAATTAATTAAAATTTGGGAATCTAGGTATGTTGGAACTACTACGGGATTTCCTATTTATCTTATAATCCCTTTAATACCAATCTCAATTGGATTAGTAATAGATTTAATTATTATTAGTACAGAAAATGAATACTTTTCTCATTTTTACCTCCTAAATAATACTTCGTAAGAACTTTTTATCAAGGATCTTAGTTGCCTTTCGACTATCATCCACTCATCTTTCTCATCTTCGCTTATTACTCCGTCAGCTGATATCTCTACCATCATTTGCAGAACAGTATCTGAATGGTTTAGCTCATTAATTAGACCTAGAACTGAGCAACAAAGGTCTTTTTCATCTAACTTTTCTAGTACCATTTCTCCAGTGCTTGAATGTACTAAATGATCATAAGCTAATCTCATATCTCCATACAGCAAGCACATTTGTTTTGCAATATCATTGTTGGGAATTCTTTTGTCATATTCATAGCCCTTTAAACTATCAACAGATATTCTCAAATGTTCTGCAGCTCTTTCCTGGGTAATCCCAGCCATTCTTCGATATTTTGAATATATATTTTCCATATGTGATACTCCTTTTTTATTATTTTTCTTTGTGATATATTTGATATGGAAGGAGGTGATTTATTATGAATATATCTGACAAAATTCAATTAGCATTACTAATAACTACTGCTCTTGTTGGAATTGCTTCAATCGTTATTTCTATTTTTACTTTGCGTTCAAGTAATAAAATGATTGAAGAATCAACACGTCCATATCTATGTGTTTACCTACAAGCTATTAATTCAGGAACCCTTCATTTCTATGTTATAGTCAAAAATTTCGGTTCCTCTGGGGCAAAAATCACAAAGTTCATACCTGACTTTGACCTAGAAAAATTAAAAGCAATCGATGAACAAAAGAAACCATTTGGTAAAATTCAAGGAACTTTTTTAGCTCCTAGTCAAAAACTATATACAACTATTTTCAATGTGGATTTAAACAATATGCCCGATATTATGAATTTCAAAATCGAATATACTTCTTGTTCTGGCAAAAAATACTCTGACTCTTTTGTTCTTAATCAAGATGTATTTGATGGACTTATTACAGGAAGAACAAGTGTAAAACAATGTGATGAATCATTAAAAATAATGGCTCACAGTATGCAAGCTCTTCTTGAAAATAGCTTATAAATCTAATGGAATAGATTCTATATGGTTAATAGTTTCTTCTAAAATATGTGTAACTATTTCCGAAGTTAGAGCTTTTTCTGGAAGCTCTAACTTCATTGTTTCTAGAACTTTCATTTTGCAATTTTCAATCTTTTCGTCAGTTAAACAAATTCCATTTTTGAATCTAAATATCATTGAATCCCCTCCCTATTTAATAAAAAAATATATTTTCTTATCTTGAGCATAAATATTTTCCATATTCATATCTCCTTTTGTAACTAAAAATCGCTAGTTATTTAAAATAATACATGATATAATTTGCTAAATCAGCAAATTTAATTACAAAAAAAATCTGTAATATTACATTTTAAAATATTTGCTAAAATAGGGAGGATTTCAGCTTTTACTGAATATTCACCTGTTTCATACTTATAATATGTAGATGCATTTTTAAAATTAAGTCTTTCAGCCATTTCTTTCATTGAAAGTTCTAAGGCTATTCTTCTTTTTTTAATAAAATCTTTATCATATTTCTGCATTTATAAGACCTCCTTATCTAAAAGATTATTTGCTAAATTAGCAACTTCTTAATTATTATTATAGTTTGCTATTTTAGAAAAGTCAATAGTGTTTTTGTTGTTTTAGCAATTCAAATGTATTTCTGTTTTGGAAATGGTAAAATACTAGTAAAGAGAGGTGATACAATGAAGCCTGGAGCAATAATAAAAAAGTTAAGAGAGGATAATAAACTATCACAAGCAGAACTCGCTGATAATATAGGAATTAATAATAGCGTTCTTTCTAGAATCGAAAGTGGAGATAGACAATTGCGTGATGATGAATTGATAAAGATAGCAGACTTTTTCAACGTTTCTACCGATTATTTATTAGGAAGAACTACCGTCAGAAATGATATCGAAACTTTTGCTGCTCATACTGATGATGATTTGAGCGAGGAAGCGGAAGCTGAACTTGAAAACTTTAAAAATTATCTTAGAAGTAAATACTCTAAGTAATATAATCTAATTACTCAGAGTATCTATAAACTAAAACACTAAAAAAATAGGAGGCAATTATGGATTTTTCAGACAAAATAAAACAATTTGCAAAGAGAGCAGAAAAAATAAAAGATGAATTAAGTACAGAAGAAGCAACAAAAAATGCCTTAATTATGCCTTTTTTCCAACTTCTAGACTATGATATATTTAATCCATTTGAATTCGTCCCTGAATTTACTGCAGACGTATGCTCCAAAAAAGGGGAAAAAGTTGACTATGCTATTATGATTGATAATAAGCCAACTATTCTTATAGAGGCAAAACCTGTAAATGATAACCTAACTAATCATGATGCACAACTTTACAGATATTTCACTGCAACAGAAGCAAAATTTGCTATTCTTACAAACGGAATTACTTATAAATTTTTTACAGACTTAGAAGAAAAAAATAAAATGGATAGAAATCCTTTTTTCGAATTTGACATTCTAAATATAGACGAAAACAAGATCCCAGAATTGAAAAAAATTTGCCGTAACGAATTTGATTTAGACATAATTCTAAATGCTGCTTCTGAGCTTAAATATTCAGGACTAATAAAAAAATATCTTAATGACGAACTTCAAAATCCATCCGATGAGTTTGTAAGATTTATAATAAATGGATTGTATCAAGGAGTTAAAACGCAAAATGTTATAGAAGAATTTAGACCTATTGTTAAAAAGTCATTTTCTCAATTTGTTACAGATTTCATGAATGAAAAATTCAAAACTCTACTTGAAAATGAACAACCTGCAGAAATTGAAGAAAAAGAGGTTAAAGTTATAGAAGAAAATGAAAACAAACAAGGCAAAATAATAACAACAGCTGAAGAGCTTGTAGGCTTTGATATAGTTAGAAATATTCTTAGAAATAATGTCGAAAATTTAGATGATATAACATATAAAGACGTTGAAAGATACTTTTCAATACTTTATAAGGGAAATTCTAGAAAATGGATTTGTAGACTTTGGCTAAACTCTTCTAATTATAAAATAAGCTTTCCTACTGAAGATAAAAAAGAAATAAAACACGATATAAATAGCGTAGCGGATATATTAGAATATAAAGACGAACTTATAAAAGTTTTAAATAGATATTTATAATTATAGTCTCTAAAACTTTTTAAAAACATTTAAAACATATTTTAGAAATAAATACTCTAAGTAATATATACATAATTAATGTATTTTAAAAGGATATTCTGTATGAAGAGAGCAAATCTCGAAATATTTAAATACAACTTTAGAGATGACATAAAAATTTTAAATTGGAGCAATAAAAAGACTTTATCTTACCAATTAGAAAATATATAATAGATGCAAATGTATTACACTTTTAACAGGACTTTAGGGTCCTGTTTTCTATTGACTTTTATCCGAACATATGTTCTAATATAATTACTAATTCTAATTACTTGGAGAGTGATGCTATGAGTTTAGACAAATTAAATGACTTTATTTTTACTAATAATATAATAGTTGAAGAATGCAATAAACTCAAACACTTTAAAAAAGCAGCTTTATTCTGTTCTATTAATGGAAACAATCTAATTTTATTGGGTGATGATTTTAATTCTAGATCTAAACATGAAAGACTTGAGATATTAGCTGAGGAGTGTGGACACTATGCAACTACTACAGGAGATATGACTGTGGCAAATAACTATTCAGATAGACTAAAAATTGATAAGGTTGAGCTGAAAGCTAGGCAGTGGGCAGCAGAATTTTTAATAGACTTTAATAAGTTTAAAGAAGCTTGTATTAAATCTGAGACTATTCAAGAGGTGATTGATTACCTAGATATTAGTTACAATATTCTAAATGAATACGTGACTAAACTGAGCTTGAGAGATCAATATTTTGACCTAGGTAATGGATATAGACTTAACCTATACAGGCTTCCAAATATAATAAAAGAAAGGTGTGATGATAGTGAAACTCCCTAATGGGTATGGATCTATTATAAAGACTAAAGACAAACGAAGAAAACAACGGAGAGTCCGTGTGACTGCTGGATGGAATGATGAAGGAAAGCAGATATATAAAAACTTAGGGTATTATGCAACTCGAAAAGAAGCAATGGATGCATTGAATCTATACCACACAAATCCACATATGATTAATAGTGATATAACATTTGCTGAACTATATGAGAAGTTTTCAAGGATTAAATTTAAGGATATAGGAGATTCAAGTATTAAAGCATATGAGCTTTCTTTTAAGTATTTTTCTGATTTACATTATATGCAGTTTTCTGCAATTAGAACTGATAATTTAAGAGAATCTATAGATAAGATAGATAAACATGGTATTAAAAGAAAAATGAAAACTTTGCTGAATCAGCTTTATGATTATGCTATGGAGAATGATATTGTTGATAAGGACTACTCCCAATTTGTTAAGGTTGGTAGAAATAACAATAAAACATTGAAAATACCATTTACTCAGAGTGAAATTGATATCTTATTTGAAAATATTGATAACTTTGATATAATAGATTCTATTTTGATTATGATTTATTCAGGATTTAGAATTGGAGAGCTTTTAGATATTAAAAAAAGCGATGTAAATATTGAAGAACATTATATTGTAGGTGGAAAGAAAACGGAAGCAGGTAAAGATAGACTTGTTCCAATAAGTAATAAAATATGGAAATTAGTAGAAAATAGATATAATAATACAGATAAGTATCTGTTCTTCCAGGAAGAACCAAATAAACAAATGAATTACAGAACATATAAAGATAAGTTTGATTTGGTTATGAAAAATCTAGACATGAAACATACTCCACACGAATGCAGACATACTTTTGCAACATTACTTGATAACGCAGGAGCGAATGAGAGAAGTATAACAAGAATCATTGGGCATAACAGTTTTATTACTACAGATAAATTCTATACTCATAAAGATATAGATGAGCTTAGAAAGGCAATAGATATGATATAAAAAATGGGTATTACTTGGGTATTACTTGGGTATTACAAATTTTAAAACACACAATTTTATTCAAAAGCAAACAAAGTATTAAAATACCTCAAAGCATTGAAAAACCCCAAGAATATTGAATTCTTGGGGTTTGTATATACTTTGCAATATAAAGTACGAACTATCTCTTTGAGAACTGAGGTGCTCTTCTGGCAGCCTTTAAACCGTACTTCTTTCTTTCCTTCATTCTTGAGTCTCTTGTTAAGAAACCTTCAGCCTTAAGAGCTGGTCTAAATTCTTCATCAGCCTTAAGTAATGCTCTAGAAATACCGTGTCTTATAGCACCAGCCTGTCCAGTGTATCCACCACCTTCAACCTTAACGATAACATCATACTTGTTTTCGTTTCCAGTTACTACTAGAGGCTGCTTTACATCTCTTATAAGAGTTTCATAATTGAAGTAATCCTCTAAGTTCTTTCCGTTTACCTTTATGTTACCTTCTCCAGCTACTAATCTAACTCTAGCTACAGAATGTTTTCTTCTACCTGTTCCGTAATATTGTACATTAGCCATTAATCAAAATCCTCCTCTCGATATCCTACTTAAAGTTTAAAACCTGTGGGTTCTGAGCTGCATGTGTATGTTCAGCACCTCTGAATACTCTTAATCTAGTCATCATTCTAGCTCTGTGCTTGTTCTTTGGAAGCATTCCGCTAACTGCATGAGCTACAACTTCTTCTGGCTTCTTTTCCATCATTTCCTTGTAAGAAATTTCCTTTAACCCACCTACATAACCTGTATGATATCTGTAGAACTTCTGAGTAAGCTTCTTTCCTGTTAATACTACCTTCTCAGCGTTTACTACTACAACAAAATCTCCACCGTCAACGTGTGGTGTAAATGTTGGCTTATTCTTTCCTCTTAATACTGTTGCAATTTCACTTGCTAAACGACCTAAAGTTTTTCCTTCAGCGTCTACTATATACCAGTCTCTCTTTATTTCTGCTGGCTTAGCTATATAACTCTTCATAAAGACCCTCCTTAACTTTTCACATTTGTTTAAATTTCCTGCATATATGTAAAGTCCGGGGCAAAAGTGGACTTATTAACACATTCTCATATATTTTACTACTATTGTGCTTAAATGTCAATTGAATACATAAATGTTTTTGCATTATTATACAATTTAATTCGCGAATTTTATTTCCCATTGTGACATAAGCTCTTTTTCAGTAACATTAGTATTTTACCATATTTCATTTACTTTTTCTCGTTTTTTTGAAAATTAATTTAAGTATTTTTTCAAAGCAGTTTCTGCTCTTGTTCTTTATATTTTAGCCTTTACTTTATATTATCTGCTTTTTTCTTTACAACATGAATATAGTCGGGATTTCCCGACTTATATTCCTTAAGGTTTAGGTTTAAATTTAGCTTCTGACTTCCCTTAAAATTTAATAAATTTACTGCCTGCACTTTATAATCTGTGCAAAAATAAACCACATCTTACTTTGGGTTCAAACCAAGTTGACTTTGCAGGCATTATTCCATCCATATTTGCAACCTCCATCAGTTCTTCTATAGATGTTGGGTACAACGAAAATCCTACTCTCATATCTCTATCTACTCTTTTTTCTATTTCTTCTATTCCTCTTATTCCACCTATAAAGTCTATTCTTGGATCCTTTTGAGGAGTATTTATTCCTAAAACTTCTTCTATTAAATAATCATGCAATACACTAACATCTAGCCTTTCTATTAGTCCCTTTAATTTTTCTGCATTCTTAAATTCTAATAGATACCACTGACCGTCTATATACATTCCATATTGATATTTTTTGCATGGTTTTACTTTTTGGCAAGACTTTTCTACATTGAAATTTTTCTTTATCTTTTCTATAAATTCTTCTTTTTCACAACCTGCTATATCTTTTACTACCCTATTATAATCCATTACATACAAATTATCTTTTGGTGCAATCATAGCTAAATAAAAGTTGAATTCTTCTTCTCCAGTATACTGTGGGTTTTCTTTTCTTCTTTTAATAGCATATTCTTGTGCAGCCTTTGATCTATGATGTCCATCTGCTATGTATAGATTTCCTACTTTTTCAAATGCCTTTTCAACAAGCTTACTTTCTTCTTCATTTAAAATCCATACGGTATGCCTTACCCCATCATCTGATTCAAAGTCATATATAGCATCTTCTTGCATCTTTTTATTTATAATATCTTCTATTTTTTCTTCTTTATAATATGTAAGTAATATTGTACCTGTATTGGCTTTACAATGTTCTATATGCCTTATTCTGTCTTTAACCTTGTCTGGTTTTGTATGTTCATGCTTTTTAATCTTCCCATTTATTGTTTCATCCACAGATACACAAGCTACTACACCTGTTTGAACTATATTCCCCATTATTTCCCTATAAATATATATATGCTCTTTTTCATCTTCTATGAATATTTTCCTTTTTAAAAAGTCCTCTAAATTTTCTGCCGCTTTTTCGTATACCTCATCTGATTCAAGATTTATTCCTTCAGGAAGGTCTATTTCAGCCCTATCTATTCTTAGATATGAATTTTCATTATTTCTTGCCATTTCTCTTGCTTCTTCAACATTCATCGTATCATAGGGAAGTGCTGCAATATCTGCAACATACTTCTTATTAGGTCTTATTGCTTTAAAAGCTTTTACTCTAACCATGTCCACACTCCTTTAAACATTTGTATTATTCATTATTTTAATTTTTCCATCAGTATATTTAACAACCTGATGCACCTTCTAAAAAACAATCATAATAATCTGATACTATATCAACTATTTCATAAGCAATTCTTTTTTGTGCTTCATTTGTCGATGCCCCTATATGAGGTGTTACTGTTACTTTAGGATGATTAAGTATATCCTCTAAAGGTTTTGGCTCATTTTCAAAACAATCTATTGCTGCCCCAGCTATTTGATTTTGATTAAGAGCTTCCAATAAATCTCTCTCATTTACTATACCACCTCTTGCACAGTTTATTAAAAAAGCTGTATTCTTCATTTTATTAAAAACATCTTTATCAAACATATATTTTGTTTTTTCTGTTAAAGGTGTGTGAACTGTTATATAGTCCGCATTTTCTATTATTTCATTGAAATTTGCAAACTTATATTCTTTTCCCTCATTTTCATATTTCGCTATATCATTATACATAACTTTCATCCCTAAATTATGAGCCTTTTGAGCAAGTTTTCTGGCTATATTACCAAAACCGATAATTCCAATAGTTTTTCCTTCTATCTCAGTTCCCTTTAAATTCTTCTTATCCCAAATACCTTCTCCTAGCTTTAAATTAGCTATCTTTACATTTCTAGCAAGTACTAACATTTCGCAAAGAACTAATTCAGCAACAGCATTTGAACTTGCACTAGGAGTATTTCTTACCACTATCCCATTTTCTCTAGCATAGCTTACATCTATATTATCTAATCCTACACCAGCTCTTATAATCATTTTTAACCTTTTTGTCTTCAAGGCTTCGTCAATGATATTTTTTCTGACTTTTGTTGCAGACCTTACGATTATAATATCTACATCCTTTATCTTCTCTTTTAATTTATCCTCAGGATAAAAATTTTCTTCTACTTCAAATCCCTTTGCTTTCAATATTTTAACTGCATCTTTATCTATACCATCTGTAGCTAATATC
>JAHHSS010000045.1 GCA_020025095.1 Peptostreptococcus sp. | reverse complement strand
CTTTTGTATTTTTAGTATTTTTTGCTGTTAAAGTAGAATCTGATAGAATTACTCCATCATTATTTATATCTCCATCTATCGTTATTTCTTTAACAGATTGTATCTTTCCACTGTTTAATAGTTCTCCATTTATAGTTAGTTTATTATCAGTTAAAACTTCCCCAGAATTTTCTAATTTTTTTATATTTATATCTTTTATTGAAATATAGAATATCTAACTATTTTATGTATATAAAATAAATATTTTTAAATTTTTATTATTTAAATTTCATATTTTAAAGCAAATCGTTTCAAAAAAATGGTATGAGATTTATCTCATACCATTTTCTATTTTTTGATATATCAGATTTATTTATTGATAATATCCTTGACTTTCATCAACCTTGTAATAGAGCTCCTATCATTTTCTTCTAACTTCATTTTTATATAAACAATAGTTTCTTCTAGTTGAGGTATCGTCATATACTCAAGAGCATTTACTCTTCTTCGTGTACTTTCAATTTCATCTGCCATCAACTGGCATGCCTTCTCTATTTCCGCAAGTTTCAATAAATCTGGCAATATGTCATAAAGCTTTTTAACTGCTTCATCTAATTCTGAAGATGTCCCACCAAATCCATATGGATATATCGCTGAACTATCTTCTTCATTACTCCTGTTAAAAGTCATCACTGGAACATTTACGCTCATTAAATTTTTTGTTTCTATTTCTAAATTAATGCTTTCTTTTGAAATAGCCAAAGCTTCATCCAACATTTGAGATGAATTCATACTTCTAGCCAAAAGGAAATCTTCAAAAGAATCCGTAATTTTTGCCTCAACATCTTCTCTTAACTTCTTATTTTCCTTTATCATGGCTATAAACTGTCTCATAAGTTCATCTTGCTTATCCTTTAATAGTTTATGCCCTCTTGTGGAAGTCGAAAGCCTTGCCTTTAACCTCGAAAGCTCCATTCTTGTTGGATTTACATTTAACTTTGCCATATTAATCCACCTGACTTTCCTCAGGTAAATATTTATCTATATACTTGTCCTTTATTCTCTTCAATTCTGTTCTTGGAAGAATCTTCAATAAATCCCATCCAAGATTAAGTGTTTCTATTATTGTTCTATTTGTGTTATAACCTTGAGATACATATCTTTTTTCAAATTCATCTGCAAATTTTGCAAATGCCTTGTCTGATTCTGACAGTGCAGATTCTCCTAATATTACTTGAAGCTCTTTAGCTTCTTTACCAGCTGCATATGCTGCAAATAACTGATTCATTGTATCTGCATGATCTTCTCTTGTCTTACCATCACCTATACCCTTATCTTTTAATCTTGATAAAGATGGTAAAACATCAATCGGAGGCATCAGATTTTTCTTGTACAACTCTCTTGAAAGTATTATCTGACCTTCTGTTATATAACCTGTCAAGTCTGGGATTGGATGAGTTTTATCATCTTCAGGCATTGTCAATATAGGAACTTGTGTGATAGAACCTTTTCTGCCTTTAATTCTACCCGCTCTTTCATACAGTGTGGAAAGGTCAGTATATAGATATCCTGGATATCCTCTTCTTCCTGGAACCTCTCGTCTAGCTGCTGATATTTCACGAAGAGCCTCGCAGTAATTAGTAAGGTCTGTAAGTATTACCAATACATGCATGTCTTTTTCAAATGCAAGGTATTCTGCACAAGTGAGAGCCATTCTAGGAGTAGATATACGCTCTATAGCTGGATCATTCGCAAGATTCATAAATAACACAGCTCTGTCTATCGCACCTGTTTTCTTGAAATCATCAATGAAAAACTGAGCTTCTTCAAAAGTTATACCTATGGCTGCAAAAACAACTGCAAACTTTTCATCAGTACCTAAAACCTTAGCCTGTCTGGCAATCTGTGCTGCCAAATTAGCATGTGGAAGACCTGAGCCTGAGAAAATAGGAAGCTTCTGTCCTCTAACCAAAGTGTTTAGTCCATCTATTGCAGAAACACCAGTCTGAATAAATTCAGATGGATAGTCTCTTGCTACTGGATTGATAGCTATACCATTTATATCTAGTTTTGCTTCTGAAATCAAATCTGGTCCACCATCTTTAGGATTACCCATTCCATCAAAAACTCTACCTATCATATCTTCAGAAACGCCTAATGTAAGAGGCTTTGCTAAAAATCTCACCTTGGAGTCTCTAAGATTTATACCTGATGATCCTTCAAATAGCTGAACCATCGCTTTATCTCCATTTATTTCAAGAACCCTACCTCTACGCACATTTCCATCTTGCATTTCAATCTCTACAAGTTCTTCATATTTTATACCTTCAACACCATCTACCATTAAAAGTGGACCAACTATTTCTCTTATAGTTCTATATTCTTTAATCATCTAGTCCACCTCCTCTATTTATTAATTCATCTACTTGCTTAGTAATTTCTTCTGATATTTCATCAAGTTTTGCTATATTAGCTTCTTCAGTATATTTTGCTCTAGCAATTGATTCTCTTACTGAAAGTTGTAAAAGTTCACTTAAATATACATTTTTCTCAAGTGCTCTCAATGATTCTCTATAGAATTTAAGAACAAGATCTAACATTTTATCTTGCTTTTCAAGAGATGTAAATGTATCTACATCTTGGAAGGCATTTTGTTGTAAGTAATCTTCTCTTATGGATCTAGCTACTTCCAATTTTAACTGATCCTTCTCTGATAATGTATCTCTACCTACCAGTCTAACTATTTCTTGAAGTCCTGATTCTTCTTGAAGTAGAGCCATAGCATCTGCTCTATTCTGCGGGAATCTTTCTGATACATTTTCACCCATCCATTCATCTACATCCGTTTGATAAAGAGAATAGGAATCTAGCCAAGATATCGCTGGGAAATGTCTCCTATATGCAAGATTTGCATTAAGTCCCCAGAATACTTTTACTATTCTTAATGTTGCCTGGGATACTGGTTCAGATATATCTCCACCAGGAGGTGATACTGCTCCGATTATTGTAAGAGCACCTTCTCTACCATCCTTACCTTTACATACAACCTTACCTGCTCTTTCATAGAATTCTGCAGCTCTTGATGATAGATAGGCTGGATATCCTTCATCACCTGGCATTTCTTCAAGACGTCCTGACATTTCTCTTAATGCCTCAGCCCATCTTGATGTAGAATCCGCCATTACAGCTACCGAATACCCCATATCTCTGAAATACTCTGCGATCGTAATACCTGTATATATACTTGCTTCACGAGCTGCAACTGGCATATTAGATGTATTTGCTATAAGAACAGTTCTCTTCATCAAACTTTCGCCTGTATGTGGATCTATCAGTTCCGGGAATTCGTTAAGAACATCTGTCATTTCGTTACCACGTTCTCCACATCCAACATAAACAACTATCTGCGCATCTGCCCATTTCGCAAGCTGATGCTGTACCACTGTCTTTCCTGATCCAAAAGGCCCTGGAACACAAGCTGTCCCACCTTTTGTAACAGGGAAGAAAGTATCTATTACTCTTTGACCTGTTATCAGAGGAACTCTAGGAGCAATCTTTTCTTTTATTCTCCTACTCACCCTGACAGGCCATTTCTGCATCATCTGAACAGCTCTACTTTCTCCATCTTCTGTTTTTATAAATGCTATATCATCAACAACAGTAAATTCTCCCTCTTTTATACTTTCTACAGTTCCACTGACCTTATATGGAACCATTACTAGATGCTTTACAACTTCTGTTTCTTGAACATAACCTAAGACATCGCCTTCTTCAACTTTGTCTCCTACTTTAGCTTGTGCATGAAATTCCCATTTTTTTTCTCTATCTAATGACGGAACTTCCACACCCTTTGTTAAGAAATCTCCTGCTACTGCTCTAAACTTTTCAAGAGGTCTCTGTATACCGTCAAACATATTTTCTATTAGACCAGGTCCAAGTTCCACACTTAAAGGTTCTCCTGTAGTTTCAACTGGTTCTCCTGGACCAATACCTGCTGTTTCTTCATATACCTGTATTGAAGCTTTGTCGTCACGCATTTCTATAATCTCACCGATCAATCTAGAATCAGATACCTTTACAACGTCGTATATATTGGCATCTTCCATTCCCTCGGCTACGACAAGCGGACCAGATACTTTTACTATTTTACCTGCCTTCACTAAGCCTCTCCTCCTTATTTATCAGAATTGGCAAATATATTGCTACCTACTGCCTTTTCTACATTTTTATTTATATCTTTCATACCTATTCCCAGAGTTCCTTGATTTGAAGGAATCAATATTATTGCGGGAACAATTTTTTTCTTATATCTTTGTATTGTTTCTTCTATTTCTTGAGCAATATGTTCTGTAACGAATATCAAACCATATTGTTCATCAGCAAGGCTATCTATTTTTGCTCTAGCCTCTCTACCATCTATTACAGGATATACATCTATCCCTATAGACTTAAATGCTAGTATAGAATCCTTATCTCCAACTGCTCCTATTTTATACACTAAATATCACCCAACCTCTCTCTAAGTTTAGTTGACGGGATATTATTCAATTTTCCAACTAATATCAGTCTCACTACTGAAATTTCTTTTTCTTTTGCCACAAGATATGCAAATATAGGTTCTGGACCAAAGGAAACAAATCTTGAATTAGAGTTAAGTGTCCTTAAATAAACATCTTTCTCATTATCTACTACAGAAAAACTCCCACTTTCCTTGTATTTTTCAACACTATCTAACAAAGCTCTTCCTATTTTTTCAGATTTAAGTGCTGTTGCTAATCTATCAAATTCTTCTCGAGATAAATTGATTAGTTTATTTACAGAAATACCTCCGCCCTCAACTAGGACTCTTTCCATAAAGTTTTGATTTTTCCCCATCCTTCTAGCTCTTAACATCGAAGATATATTAAAAAAATCAATACTTGCACTTACATAATCACTGAAAAGTTCAATAGCAAGTGAATCAGCAATATCTTTAAGATGCCTGAAATATGCTTTATCTATAACTACATCTATTATTTGCGGATCAGAAGTTTCATTATATTTTTCTTCTGCTTCTCTAAGTGCCTTTATAAACTCGCTCTTAGTATCTGTAAAATGACCGCTTTCAAATTGAAGCCTTATCTTTTCTGGATTATTTTCACTTGAATATATAAATAGTTCTTCTAAATTTTTACCAGAAACTTTTGACTTAACCATCGTTTTTAGATTATGATAATCGTATTTTAAAGATAAAATCTCTAAAATTCTTTTATCGTGAAGCATTTCTGAACCTAACCCAAAAACTCTAGCGGTTTCATTTTTTAACAGCAATTCGTAGTCTTTGATACTATCAACACCATCTGTACTTTTGGCATATTCCGAATCCAAAAGTATCTTAAAAGCTTCATCTGCATCTTTTGCATCTATCATTTTTTCAAATTTTCCCTTGTCGAGAAGCTTTTTCTCATAAACCCTTGCCATTACTACACCTTGGGCGTAATCCAATCTATCCATAAACTACCCCCTACTTAAAAAGTACTTTCGCTATTTCACCTTGTAACTCATCTTTAATATAATCTATTTGGGTATCGAAAGTAAAATTCTTCTCAATACCTCCACTAATTTCTATAAATCCTGAACTAGCAAACCTTTCATCTGAAACTTTTGCTTGAGGTAATCTATCTCTAACAACATTTACCTTTCCCTGCGGAACTATAAGAACAGATTCATCTGAAAATGCTGCATTTTTTTCAATATAGGATATTAATTCATCATCGCCTATATTTTTCATATCTTCAAGAGCTGACTCAAATACCTTTTGTATCGCTTCCTGTTTTACTTTAAGCTCATTATCTCTAGCTCTAAGCTTGGCGTTAGACTTCAATCTTTCTCTAAGATTTTCAGCCTCAAGTCTACCTTTTTCTACAATGTCCTCATATCTTTGTTCAGCTTGTTTTTTTGAATTCTGATTTATTTTATCTGCTTTTACCCTAGCATCTTCTAATATCTGATTTGCTTGCACCTTAGCTTCATCTAAAATTCTATCAGTTAACTTGCTAAGTTCTGCCATTTTATCACTTCCTTTTTTCTAAATTTTTTGTATTTTCTAAGCAAAGAAAGCTCCGAATTTAAAGAATAATAGAAGTGATATAACAAATGCAAGTAATGCATAAGTTTCTACCATTACTGAATAAATTATACCCTTAGTAGTCTGAGCTTCATTCTTTGCAAGTATTCCTACACCACTTGCTGCAACTTTACCCTGAGATACTGCAGAGCCCCAACCAACAAAACCTATTGGCATACCAACTGCTGCAAGATACATCCCTTGAGCCAGACCTACATCTCCACTCAACTTTAGTAATATAAGTAATCCTATAACAAATCCATATAATCCCTGAGTACCTGGTAATAACTGTAGTATCAATGTCTTACCAAATTTTTGAGGTTCTTCAGGAACAAGACCTGATGCAGCTTGACCTACTATTGATAGCCCTTTGGCTGATCCTAAAGCTGATAGCATTGCAAAAACAACACCTAATCCTCCAAATACTACTCCACCATTTTCAACTATCCAACTTCCGAAATTCATAAATAAACCTCCTTTAAATGACAACCTTGTTGCCTATCTCTAATTTATTTTTATTGCTAATCTTCATATTGTCTATCAAGATTTATATATTTAGTCTTATTTCTAAAGAACTTAAATGCTTTACCTCCACCTTCGTAAAACTTACCAAAAAATTCTACATATATAAGCCTTAATGCATGTACATATGCTCCTAGACAAGATAAGAATAAGTTAAATGCATGGAACAATACAAGTATAATTATAGCTGCTATATACCCTATAAAAGTTTTCCCCCATACCATTCCTGCAATCATATTTACTGAAAATGCTATGTAACCTCCTGACATTCCTAATGCCATCAAACGTGAATATGATACAAAATCACCTATGTAATTAGAAATCCCATATACATTGTAGATACCTGCGACTAATCTCTTTGCTATATTTCCTTCTGAAGCTCTCGCTCCTCCTATTACTAGAAGAATTATACCTACTATCATTACATATTTAGCGATATTTCCAACTTCTAATGAAATAATGCCTGCTAATGATAACAAGAAAGATATTATTCCACCTAGAGTAAGGAACCATGCAATTACATCAAAAAACATATCTACATATTGACCATCTCTAACCTGCATATAAGCTTTTATTAAAAGTCCATATGCAAGATGTATACCACCCATGATTATTGATATTATCAATATAGTCATAAAGTCTTTACTCAAGTCGAAAAGCCTCCACATACCCGGAATACTTGCTCCAAAGTATGAGCCATATAAAAATCCCCAAATTGTTGTAGAAATACCAATAAGTTGGAAGAACTTTACATTTTTTTTCATATTAGGAGTAAAGTTGCATATTTTCAATCCTAAACTAGTAAGAATTACTAGAACCATTCCATAACCTACATCTGCTGACATCATTCCAAAGAATAAAGCATATATTGGTGCATACAATGGAGTTGGATCAACTTCATTGTACTTTGGAAGTGCATATGTAGAAGTAATGCTTTCAAAAGCTCTAACAATCCTATTGTTTTTAAGTATAATAGGAACCTCAGAATCATTTTTATCAACTTCTTCAAATTCAGCTGTATATGTATCTCCACACACAGAAAATACTGTTTCTTCTAGCCTTTTTGTTTCAAAATCAGGACAGTAGCCACTTAAAGCACATACACTTCTTGATGCCATAAATTCATGTTGAGCTTGTGCCCTAACTTTAAGATTGCCTAAGTATTCAAAGTATAATTTAAAATCTGACATTTCTGTAGATTTTGTACCCAAAATCCTACATATCTCCTCTTTTTTATCTGACATTTCTTTAATTTCAGCATTAAGCTCTGCCATTCTTTCTTTAGGCAAGCTATCAGAATCATTTTTAATAATATTAAAATTTCCTATTCTAAATGCTTCTAAAATATCTTCTTCTTCCCTCTTGTCAAAAATAATAAAGAAAAGACGTTCATCCTTGTAAACCCCTATTTCTTCACAATAGGCGTACTCAAGATTTCTCATACTTTCATTAAAAATATCGATAAGTTTATTACTTACTCCACCCACAACAGCTTTGAAACGTTTTAATTTATTAAGAGAATTAAAACTTACATCTAATTGAGAAACCGATTCTAATTCTTTTATCAATTCCTTCCTCTTAGAAATACTTGATTCAATGCTTGCTAGCTCATCACCAAGAGATTTAACAACTCTATACTCTTTATCAAAATCTATAGAAGAAACTTTCTTTTCCATTTCTTCAAAGGTATAGTTAGGTAAACCTTCAATGAGAGCTTTTAAACCTGTAAGCTGAGTTGCGTGTTTTCCGATTAAATCAATTGCATATGTACACTGATTCATCTGGTCTTCGTACTTTGAAATTTCTTCTTCTACAGATATCCTCTTAAATTGAAGAAGGTCTTCACTTTCAAAATTTTCAACCTCACACACATCTTCAAATTGAATATTTCTAAAAATCTGAAGCTCTCTCAACAGTTTTTCACGATAAGAATTCAGTACCAAGAGGTGAAATTTTTTCATTTTAACTATCGCCATACTATTTCACTATCCTCTCTACTAATATTTTCTTAGCTTCATTAAACTTGTCTTGAGGAATGTCGATAATCGACCTGCATCGTTCTTCACTCTTATGAGATATTGACTCAAGCTCACTTTTCATTTCTTCTTCAGCCTTGGCCTTAAGTTTATCGCATTCAATTCTAGCCTTAATGACTGCCTCTTCTATAAAAGCTTTAGACTGCTTTTCAGCTGATGAAATCGTATTCTTAGCTTCTTCTTTTGCAGCTTTAACAATTTTATCAGCTTCATCTTCAGCCTTTACAACTTTTAGTAAAGCCTCTCTTGCCATCTAATTTCCTCCTTTCAGAAAAAATTCTTAATTTTCAGTTATATTTTTGTTACTAATTTTACACTATTTCTTAACATAATTCAAGTGCATAAGACAACTAAAAAACTGAAAATTCGTAAAATATATATGCAATTTTTTTAAAAAAATTTTGATTAATTCATGATTATATTTTTTTTATGCGCTTGTAAGTATTGAAATTTAGACAAAAAAACACTTCCATCTCCAATATTTTTTTGTTTGTTAAAGTTACTACTCATCTTAATAAAAGATATTTATTTTTTGACATTTTATTTTTTAAAGATTAAGCTTTTGAGGCGAAATGTTTTCCCGATAATAAAAAAAAATATACAGATTATCCTTTTAAATCTTTTTTATTTTTACTAAGCTAAAGCTCTAAAAACATATAAAAAATATATCATAAATTATCTATTAATACTATTATACACCTTTTAGGTTTATTTTTTAACAGTTTTTGTAAAATTGTTTAAAAATTTTTAAAAAGGTGGCTTATCCGACAATTTTCAGAAAACCACCTTTTTATTTTTTATATCTTAAATTATAGATTATTTGTTATAAATTTATTAATATTTATGTTCTTATTCTTATGTATTCTAACTATTTCCCATAATATGCATTTAAGTACATTTGCTTTAATTCTTCTACCAATGGATATCTTGGATTTGCACCTGTACATTGATCATCAAATGCTTGAAGTGCCATTTCATCTAAGCTCTCTAAGAAGTCTTTTTCATCCACACCAGCTTCTTTAATAGTCTTTGGAAGGCCAACTTCATCTTTTAACTTTTGAAGATCTGCTAAGAAGTTATCTACTGTTTCTCTATCTGTTTTTCCTGCCTTAGTTCCACAGAATCTAGCAAATTCAGCATATCTTTCTACGCAATCAGGATATTTATACTGAGAGAATGTTCCCATTTTGAAAGGAGCTTCTGAGCAGTTATATTTAATTACTTCACCTATCAAAAGTGCATTCGCCACACCATGTTGAACGTGATGGAAGGCTCCTAATTTGTGTGCCATTGAATGGCAAACCCCAAGAAAGGCATTTGCAAATGCCATACCCGCCATAGTAGCGGCTATTGCCATTTTTTCTCTTGCTTCTGAATCGTTCTTACCATTTTTATATGACCTAGGAAGATATTCAAATATTGTTTTACCAGCCTTTAGAGCCATTCCATCTGCAGGCTCACTTCTCAACATAGCTACATATGCTTCAAGAGCATGAGTCATCGCATCTATACCTGAAGCTGCAGTTAGTCTAGGAGGCATTTCCATCTGCATATCTGCATCTACTATTGCCATATTTGGAAGAAGTTGGTAATCAGCTAATGGATACTTTATCCCTTCATTTTCATCTGTTATAACAGCAAATGGAGTAACTTCTGATCCAGTACCTGCTGATGTAGGTATTGCGCAGAAATAAGCTTTTCCCCCCATTTTAGGGAACTTATATGCTCTCTTTCTTATGTCCATAAATGTCATCGCCATATCTTTGAAATCTACTTCAGGATGTTCATACATTACCCACATAATTTTAGCTGCATCCATTGCTGATCCACCACCTACTGCAATTATAAGATCTGGCTGGAAGCTTTGCATTGCTTTTGCACCTTCTGTTGCACATCCAAGAGTAGGATCTGGAGCTACATCATAAAAAGCTGTATGCATAATTCCCATACTATCTAATTCTTCTTGTATTCTATCTATATAGCCGTTATTATATAAAAATGCATCTGTTACTATAAATGCTCTCTTTTTATCCATTTCTTCTTTAAATTCTTTTATTGCCACTGGAATACAACCTTTTTTGAAATAAACTTTTTCTGGTACTCTAAACCAAAGCATATTTTCTCTCCTTTCGGCTACAGTCTTAATATTTATAAGATGCTTAACACCTACATTTTCTGATACTGAGTTTCCACCCCAAGATCCGCAACCCAAAGTAAATGATGGAGCTAACTTAAAGTTGTAAAGATCACCTATACCTCCTTGTGATGAAGGTGTATTAATTACCACCCTACAAGTTTTCATTGCATTTATATATTTATTCATTTTTTCTTTACAGTTTAATGTATCTATGTAAAGTGAAGATGTATGTCCTAGTCCACCTTGTTCTACAAGATGTTCAGCTTTTTGTACTGCATCATCAAATTCTTTATATTTATACATAGCTAAAATTGGAGATAATTTTTCATGAGCAAAAGGCTCTGTAAAATCAGTTTCTTCAACTTCAGCAATTATTATTCTAGTGCTCTTTGGTATATCTACGCCTGCTAGCTTTCCTAAATTATATGCTGATTGACCTACTATTCCTGCATTTAAAGCCCCTTTATCATTTAATATTATTTTTCTAAATTTATCTGCTTCTTCTTCATTTAAAATATAAGATCCTCTAAATTCAAACTCTTTTTTAACTTGATCATAAAGCTTTTCAGGTACTAATACAGACTGCTCTGAAGCACAAATCATACCATTGTCAAATGACTTTGATAAAATAATCGAACTCACTGCTGTTTTTACATCTGCACTTTCATCTATAAGAGCTGGAACATTACCTGCACCTACACCCAAAGCTGGCTTCCCTGAAGAATAAGCAGATTTAACCATTCCTGGTCCACCTGTTGCTAGTATCATATCTGCGTGTTTCATCATAGCTGCTGTAAGCTCTATTGATGGCTCATCAACCCAAGCTATAATACCTTCTGGTGCACCCGCCTTCACCGCTGCTTCTAAAACTATTTTGGCCGCTTCTATTGTAGATTTCTTTGCTCTTGGATGAGGAGATATTATTATACCATTTCTTGTTTTTAATGATATAAGAGTTTTAAATATTGCTGTTGAAGTTGGATTAGTTGTTGGTATAACTGCCGCTATAACTCCTACTGGTTCAGCTATCTTAGTTATTCCATATGCCTTATCCTCTTCTATAATTCCACAAGTCTGAGTGTGTTTATAAGCATTATATGTATATTCAGCTGCATAATTATTTTTTATAACTTTATCTTCAAATACACCCATGCCTGTTTCTTCAACCGCCATTTTAGCCAGTTCTATTCTTTTGTGATTTGCTGCAATTGCTGCTTCTAAAAATATTTTGTCTACTTTTTCTTGAGAAAATTTAGCAAACTCTTCTTGAGCTTTTTTCACCTCAGCTAGTTTTTTATCAAAGCTTTCTATATCTTTTACAAGATACTCCTTTTCTACTAATTCCCTAACTTCTTTCTTATTGTTTTCAAGCTTCTTAGTCATTTCAATACCTCCTAGACACCTCTAAAGCTAAATATAATAAATTTTTAAAACATATTCATCTTTACTTTATTTTTCGTTAATTTATTATTTAACGTTATTATAGCTATTTTTTTATTTTGTGTCAATACTATCTACTATAATTTTTTTATATTAGTTTCTACGCTAAAATATCTATTTTCTATACTTTATAGAGCTTGAATCCTTAAACACAACTTATTTTCCATAATTATTATTTGAAAATATAAT
>JAHHSS010000044.1 GCA_020025095.1 Peptostreptococcus sp. | reverse complement strand
TTCTTTCGACCAAGAAGACTTTTTTATTACCATCAACGTTAAATATTATAGAATCAAAATAACAAAAAGCTGATTGTATTCAATGCAATCAGCTTTTTAGATATTAGATAAGTATAGTTATATAGCAAATTAATATCTATATAATACTGATACAATAGTAACAAGGCGAATTTTATGATATAATAAAATTATAATTACGATGAGGTGATGCAATGAAAACAGTAAGTGTAACAATTGATGGTGTAGACTATAAAATAGTCGGAGATAGGAATGAGGCCCAGATAGTTAAAATTGCTAAATACATTGATAGTAAGTTAAGTGAAATAAGAAATTTGGCACCGAATCTTGGTAAAGTTGATTCAACAATTCTTACTTCTATAAATATAGTAGATGAGCTTTTTGAAAACAGAGATAAGGTTGGAGAACTTGAAAAAGAGCTTAAATCAATGAAAGAGGGTTATAGCAATACAACTGAAGATGTAGAAAAAGAATTTGATTCAGTACTTAAAAAACTAGAGATAGCAGAAAACAAGGCGACTGAATCAGAAAAAGAAATTGAAAGATTAAAAAGTCTTATAGAAGAAAAAGAAAAGGAAGCTATTGATAAAATCAGCAGTAGCATTGAAACAAAGGCAACTGATGAAGAGGCTGAAAAAAAGATAAAAGCTTTAGAGATGAAGCTTAAAGATATGGAAAAAAAGGTCGCTGTTGCAGAAAGTATGGCAACAGAATTTCAGAATAAGGCGTATAATTTACAGCTAAACTATGAAGAACTAAAAAACAAAAAGTAAAATAAAAGGGGCTACGTTTTTAGTAGTTCTTTTGTATTTATTCTAAAGAAAATATTATATATATAGATATAAAAATGGTATAATATACTGTGATATGTTAGTCATTTTTTACAGTGGAAATAAAAACAGGAGGGAGGCAAGGTACAGAGAAGTACCTTGATTAAATGAACAAAAATTTAGAATTACTAGCTCCAGTAGGGAGTTTTGAATCACTAAAAGCGGCAGTACAAAATGGTGCTAATGCTGTTTATCTTGGTGGAAAAGAATTTAGTGCAAGAGCAAGTGCAAATAATTTTGATAGGCAGGAACTTATAGAAGCCGTAAAATATGCGCACATAAGAGCTTGCAAAGTATTTGTAACAGTAAACACCCTTATAAAACAAGATGAGGTGGAAGAATTTATTGAGTACATTAAATTTTTATATGAAATACAAGTAGATGCTCTAATTGTGCAGGATATAGGTATGGCTAGGCTAATAAAAAGGGAAATAGCAGATTTCGAAATTCATGCAAGTACTCAGATGTCAGCACACTCATTAGATGATGTGAGATACCTAGAAAAAGTAGGCTTTAAAAGAGTTGTTTTGGCGAGAGAATTAAATATAGATGAAATAAAATATATAACAGATAACTGTAAAGCAGATATAGAAGTTTTCGTTCATGGTGCTTTATGTGTATGTTATTCTGGTCAGTGTCTAATGAGCTCAGTATTAGGGACTAGGTCTGGTAATAGGGGAAGATGTGCTCAACCATGCAGACAAAAGTATAGACTTTATAATATAGATGAAGATAAATACATAGAAACTAAGGGAGATTATCTATTAAGTCCTAGAGATTTAAACACGGTTGAAAATATAGGAAAGATAATAGATTCAAATGTATTATCTCTTAAAATCGAAGGTAGAATGAAAAGACCTGAATATGTAGCTACCGTAGTATCGGCCTATAGAGATGCAATATCAAATTATATAAAAAATAAAAATGAAAAAGTTGATAGCCAAAGAATAGAAGAATTATACACTATTTTCAATAGAAAATTTACTAATGGATATATTTTGGGAGAAGTAGGTTCAGATGTAATGAATTCTAATAAGCCGAATAACAGAGGACTATATATCGGAAAAGTAATTTCATATAATCCAAAATCGAAGCGACTAAAAATAAAGCTTGAAAAAACACTTAAAAAAGGCGACGGTTTAAATATAGGCGGAGGTACAGTTGGAAGAATAATAAAAGGAAGAGAAATTTCTGACTATGCTAGGGCTGGCGAAGTAGTAGAGATAGACTATCTATCTAAACTTGCCAGTGGAACAGAAATATTTAAAACTAGCGATGGAATGTTAATTGATAGAGTAAGAAAAAGTTATGAAGAAGATAAAGAATATATAAAAATTTCGATAAAAGCAAAATTGGAAGTTGCTTTAGGAAAAGTAGTTAAACTTACTCTTGAGGATTTTGATGGCAATATTGTAAGTGTAAGTGGAGAAAAAGAAGCTGAAAAAGCTATAAAAGTAGCTTTAAGTAGTGAAAAAGCAGAAAAGCAGATTTCTAAAATGGGAGACACACCATATATATTGAGAGAATTTAAAAGTTCAATTGAAGATGGAGTAAGCATAGCAATTAGTGAGCTAAATAATGTTAGAAGGAAGGCAGTCGAAAAGCTATCTGAAAAAAGGATACTTGTAGATAGAAGTGAGGCTAACATTAATAATATAGAAAAAACAAATTCAATAAAGCAAGTATTTGATGAAAGTGATGATAGTTTAAAAGTAAATGTTTCTTGTAAAAATATTGCTCAGTTGAAGTCAGCTGTCAAAAAAAATATTGATACTATATATTATAAAGATGTATATAGTTTGAATGAGGCAATAGAAATAGCAAAAGAAAATTCTAAAAAAATTGCATTTTATATGCCTAGAATAATTAGAAACGCTGAAGATAATATATACAGGGCTTTAGAAAAAGTAGAAAAGTCAAATATAGAATATATGGAAGCTTTTAGAGTTTCAAACTACGGAGAAATAGAAAGAATAAAGGAAAAGTATCCTGATAAAAAAATAAAAATATCTTCTTGGATGAATGTTATAAATGATGAATCTATAAAATATTATAACTCTGTAAATGCAGATACAATATGCTTATCACAGGAAGTTTCTTTGATGCAGATTAGAAATATATCTGATGAAGTAAAGAGAAGAAGCAACTTAGAGTATCTAGTATATGGTCATACAGAAATGATGATAAGTGAATACTGTCCAATGGGAGTTCTTACAAAAGATTGTAAAAAGAATAAAAGAGAGGCTATATGCTCAAAGAGTATATATGCTTTAGAATCATCAGATGGAGAAAGATTTAGACTTTCTCAAGATGAAAATTGTAGAACAACTATTTTTTCTGATGAAACAGTATGTCTTTTGGAAGAAGTAGAAGAATTATATGAAGAAGGAATTAAAAATATAGAACTTGCCTTTTATTTTGAGGATGAAGAAGAAACTTTAAAGGTAATTGAAAAGTTTGTAGAATATGCGGATAGATGCAATGGAAAGTTTGATTCTTATTACGATGAAATAGACATAGATAGCAAGAAATTCAGCAAAGGGCACTTATATAAAGAAATAGACTAAGTATATTCCGCAGCACAAAGTGTTGCGGGATAATTTTATATATTTTAAAAAACTATTTAAACACTATATTACTACATGTAAAAGGAGATGATTTCGATGTATATAGCAGGAGCAAAGTTTATATCCTTAATGGACAAAACTTGTATAGAAAAATACAAAATGCCAGAAATTATGCTAATGGAAAATGCAGCAGAATCAGCATTTAATAGAATATTAAAAATAGAAAAAGAAATAAATGAAGAGTTTAAAAATATTACCATAGTATGTGCTAGTGGAAACAATGGCGGGGATGGTTTTGCAATATCTAGAAAACTATATAATATAGGAAAAAATATCCAGATTTTATCAATTGGTAAGCTTTCAAATATGAGCTCTTCAGCAGAAACAAACTATAAAATAGCTAAGGAAATGGGAATAGATTTTCTGCGTATTGAAAAAGAAGAAAAAATTTCCGAAAAAGAAGAAATAGAAAAAATATTGTATAAATCAGATTTAGTTTTAGACTGTATATTTGGTGCGGGATTAAATAGAAATATAGAGGGAAATTATAAAGAATTAATAGAAATAATTAATAGGGTAAAAGAAGAAGTAGAATACAAGCTTGTGGCAATAGATATACCATCAGGAATTAATGGAGATACAGGTCAAGTGATGGGAGTTTCTATTAAGGCAGATTTTACCATCAGCTTTGAATTTTTTAAAAAGGGCTTTTTAAAGTATGGTGTTGAAAAATATACAGGAAAAATATATGTAGAAAAAATAGGAGTTCCTTACAAATTTTACAACGAAGTAGATGAATTAGCATCTTTTATAGATGAAGATTTTGTATTAGATAACTTAATAATAAAAGAAGATTATTCTCACAAAGGGGATTTTGGAAAGGTAGCTGTCTTTGCAGGCTCAAATGGTTTATATGGTGCGGCGTATCTTTCTACAGAAGCATGTGTAAAAACAGGTTCTGGACTTACAACTTTAATGTGCAGTGAAGACCTTCAAAAAATATTGGCTGTAAAATTAAATGAAGCTATGACCTGCTTATATTCCGATAGTGAAAAAATGAATAGGATAATAGAGCAGGCAGATGCTATTGCTTTTGGACCTGGTATTGGGAATAATGAAAAAAGCTCTAAATTGTTAGAAGAAATATTGTCTAAAGTAAAAGTTCCAATAGTAATAGATGCAGATGGAATTAATGTATTTGAAGCAAAATTTATAGTAAATAATAATCCTTGTATAATGACACCTCATTTAGGAGAATTTTCAAGATTAACAGGCATTAGTATAGATGAAATAGAAAAAGATAGAATAGGTTATGCTCAAAGATACGCAAAAGAAAAAGAAGTTATACTTGTTTTAAAGGGAAAAAATACTATTGTAACAGATGGTATAAGGACCATGGTAAATACTACAGGAAACTATGCTATGGCTAATGGTGGCATGGGAGATACACTTACAGGCATTATCACTTCACTTTCAGCTCAAGGATATGATGCTTTTGTTGCAGCAGCAGTAGGAGTATATCTTCATGGAAAATGTGGAGATAGCATATTCAAAAATAAGCAAGTGGTTAACGCTAGTGATATTATAAAAAGAATACCAAAAGAATTAAAAATATTGTATAATAGAATAAATAAATAAAAAAGGAGGGAATTTGGTGGTTTTAAGCATAAAAGTAATCTGGGTCCTAGTAGCCATAGCTTTTGCTATTGCAGAGGCAGCTACACTTAGCCTCACAATGATCTGGTTTACAATAGGTGCCATTTGTGCTTTAGGAGTATCCTATATAACAGAAAGTCTAACTATTCAGATAATTGTATTTGCAGTAATTTCTTTTTTATTACTTTTTATAGCCACAAAAAAGCTAATAAAAATGGATCGCGACAAAAACAGCACACATTGGGCGAGTATAGATACCAATGTAGATGCACTAATAGGTAAAAGGGCTTTTGTAACAAAAAAAATTACGCCAGAAGAATCTGGTATTGTAAAGGTAAAGGGAGAAGATTGGAGTGCAATATCTTGTAACCCAGATTTAACAATAGAAAAGGGTGAAGAAGTAATAGTGAAATCGCTAGACGGTGTAAAGCTAGTTGTAGGCAAAAAATAGTTTAAAAATTGAAAAAAATATTCAAATATATGTTTAATAAGTGGAGGTTGTAAGAATGATTAAAAATATAGTGACAATAATTATCATAATCTGTCTTATAATAATAGCAGTAAGATGTATTCGAATTGTAAAACAAGCAAGAGTTGGTATTATTATGAGATTAGGTAAATTTCATAAGGAAGCAAAAACAGGGATACACTTTCTCGTTCCATTTGTAGACTCAATGAGTTATATGATAGATTTAAGAGAAGTTGTTATTGACTTCCCACCACAGCCAGTGATAACAAAAGATAATGTAACTATGCAAATAGATACAGTTGTTTATTATAAAATTACTGCTCCAAAAAGTTATGTCTTTGAAATAGCAAATCCGATATCAGCTATTGAAAATCTTACAGCTACAACACTTAGAAATATAATAGGTGATTTAGATTTAGATGAAACACTTACATCAAGAGATTTAATCAATACAAAGATGAGAACTATATTAGATGAAGCCACAGATATTTGGGGGATAAAAGTAAATAGAGTAGAGCTAAAAAACATAATGCCGCCAAAAGATATTCAAGCTGCTATGGAAAAGCAGATGAGAGCAGAAAGAGAAAGAAGAGAGTCTATACTTCAAGCTGAGGGAGAAAAACAATCAAAAATTCTTATAGCTGAAGGAGAGAAACAATCTGCAATACTAAGAGCTGAAGCTAAGAAGGAAGCTATGATTAGAGAAGCAGAAGGTGAAAGAGAATCAAAGATACTAGAAGCACAAGGTGAAGCAGAAGCTATTAGAAATACTTATCTAGCTAGAGCAGAAGGTGAAGCTGCTCTTATACTAAAAACTCAAGAAGCAACTTCTGAAGGTATCCTAAAAGTATTCAAAGCTATGAAAGATTCTAATATAGACGATAATATCTTGGCACTTAAATCAATGGAAGCTCTTGAAAAACTTGGACAGAGCGAATCATCAAAACTTGTACTTCCTTCAGATGCCGTAAACTTTCTTGGGGCTTTTAAAGGAATTAAGGAAGTAATGGCAGATGATAAAAAAACAGATGAAAAATAATGAGAAAAAATGCTTTATAGCTAGAAAAAGCAATAAAGAAAGATAGAGATTATAGAAATTTAAGATACATTAGGCTACTTATATAATATAAAGAATACTATATAAGATTGGAGAGAAAAAAGACCGTATATACGGTCTTTTTTTATACAAGACAATCCTTGATAGCAAATCTTTGAATATACCACTATATATAATAGTAGAAAATTAAAACATTACTATTTTTACAATCCTATTAAAGCTATTTAGAAAGATTGGATTTTCAAAAAAGTAAGAATAAATATTATATTTGAGATTTTAAAATATAAATAAAAATCTAAGAAAAATTTTTCTAAAGCTTTTGAAATCGTGTATAATAGAGAATAGCAAATTAAATAAGAAAGGGTGATTTTAATGGGATTAGTAGATAGACTAAGAAATGAAAATAGAGAAAAAGTTTATAAAGAACTTCTAGGTAAAAAATATAGCGATATAGATGATTTTAATATAGCATACTCACCTTCAGAAGAATTTCTTTTAATTACGATAAAAAGGTTGGTACTAGAAAAAAAGATAAATGAAGCAGAAGATGTATTATTTACTAGCCTTGAAAAAAATAGAAATGATAATATGCTTTGTATAGCTGGAGAATTTTACACTATGCTGATGGATTTAAGTGATGAAGAATTAAGAGAAAATAATTTTTCAAGAGCTGAGATAAAAGATGGAATAAACGATGTAAGGGACTTATTTGCTAGATTAAAATAAAGAAAGCCTTGATTTAAAGTTAATTTTAAAATTTTTATAAAAAGATTGTATACTTTAGTGATTTACAAATTGAAAACAGGAATAAAAATAAAGTTTATTTCCTTGTAAAAAATCTTGAATTTTATAAAAAAAGGATGTATAATAAATACTTAGTTAAATTTTGGAAAAAAAAACACACAGCAAGAATGCCGTATGTTAATGTATAAAATAAATTTGTGATGGAATTCTATTTTATTACATTATTTTTGAAAAGTCAATGATTTTCCGAAAATTATCTAAAAAAATAATTAATGAATTAGGAGTGCAGATATGAAAATAGGTTTTGACCACAATAAGTATTTAGAGGAACAGTCAAAGTATATATTAGAGAGAGTAAACAACTTTGACAAGCTTTATATTGAATTCGGAGGAAAATTAATCGGGGATTTACATGCTAAGAGAGTTCTTCCTGGATTTGATGAAAATGCAAAAATAAAAGTACTTAGTCATATAAAAGAACAAGTAGAAGTTGTAATATGTGTATATGCAGGAGATATTGAAAGAAATAAAGTAAGAGGAGATCTTGGAATTACATATGATGTGGAAGTTATGAGATTGATAGATGATTTAAGAGGCTACAATCTTGATGTAAATTCAGTTGTAATAACTAGATATGAAAATCAGCCTGCAGCTACTATGTTTATAAACAAACTTGAAAGAAGAGGAATAAAAGTTTACAAGCACAAGCCAACTAAGGGATATCCTACAGATGTAGATACAATAGTAAGCGATGAAGGATTTGGAGCAAATCCATATATAGAAACAACAAAGCCAATAGTTGTAGTAACGGCACCAGGTCCAAACAGTGGTAAGCTAGGAACTTGTCTAAGTCAGCTATACCATGAAAATAGAATGGGAAAAGAATCTGGGTATTCAAAATATGAAACATTCCCTGTTTGGAATTTACCTTTAAAGCACCCAGTAAATATAGCCTATGAAGCTGCTACTGTAGACTTAAAGGATGTGAATATGATAGATTCATTCCACCTTGAAAAATACGGAGAAACTACAGTAAACTACAATAGAGACCTTGAACTATTCCCTGTACTTAAAAAAATAATAGAAAAAATAACAGGAAGAGAAAGTATGTTCCAATCTCCTACAGACATGGGAGTAAATAGAGTAGGTTTTGGAATAATAGATGACGAAGCAGTAAGAGAAGCTTCTATTCAAGAAATAATAAGAAGATATTTCAAGACACTTTGTGAATACAAAAAGGGTGGAATAGATAAAGATGCAGTTTCAAGAATGAAAATGATAATGGAAGAACTTGGGCTAAAGCCAGAAGATAGAAGCGTAGTCAATATAGCTAGAGATTATAGAAGCAGTGATTGTCAGGATGAAGACTGCCCAGCGGTAGCTCTTGAATTAGAAGACAAAACTGTCATTACTGGAAAATTCTCAAGTTTAATGAATGGTTCTGCAGCGGTAATCTTAAATGCAATCAAGCATCTTGCAGAGATACAAGACGATATGCACCTTATATCACCACTTGTACTTGAACCAATTATAAATTTAAAGAAAAACACATTTAGCAGTAGAAATGTAGCTCTTAGTGCAGAAGAAGTATTAATGGCATTAAGTATTAGTGCAGTTACAAATCCAGTTGCAAAATATGCTATGGATAAGCTTGAACAGCTGAAGAATTGTCAAGCTCACTCAACAGTTATACTATCTAAAGGTGATGAACAGGTATTTAGAAAGCTAGGCATAGATGTAACTTGTGATGACGAATTCTTATCTACAAACTTATTTGAAGACTAAAAATAAAAGATTATAACTAAAGAATTTTAAAATATTTTTACAATAGATAGCGTTGATGTAATAATCGCTTTTAAAGGCCGAGGCAAAAAAGTGAATGTTACTATCAACGCTATAATTTTTATATAGAGATAGAGGAGTAGATTAGAAAAAATCCAGTGAAAAAAATAAGGATGGATTAAAGCATAAAATCATTCAAAAGTCTACTTATATATTTCATAACGATTAGAAACTTAAATTTAGCTGAATATTTTTTTAAGTTTCTTTTAAGATAAAGTATATATAATGAAATTAATAAATTAAGAAAAAAAATAATAAAAAATGAAAGGATGATTTCTATGAAAATAAAAACAATAATAAGTATAATCGTAGTAGCTTTGATATCATCCATTGTGGGAAGCGTACTTACATTCAATATGATGAAAGGAAAAGCAGTGGATGCTACAGATAAAGGAAAAAATATAAAAATAGTAAATACAGGCGAAACAAAAAAGCAAAATGTTTATCAGGCAGTAGCTGAGAAGGCATCTCCATCAGTAGTAGGTATAATTACAGAAACAACGAAAACAGATGACTTCTTCAATATAAAGGAAGCGGTACAAGGAAGTGGAACAGGATTTGTAGTAGATAAAAGAGGATATATACTTACAAATGCCCATGTTGTAGGAGATGGTCAAGTTAAAACTGTAAAGGTTATATATAATGAAGGAAAAACAACAACAGGTAAAGTTTTATGGTATGATACAGCACTAGACTTAGCCATAGTAAAAGTAGATGTAAAAGGCTTAGTGCCAGCAGAACTAGGAAATAGTGATGATGTTAAAGTAGGAGATATAGCAATTGCTATAGGTAATCCTCTAGGAACTGATTTGATGACAACAGTAACACAAGGTATAATCAGTGGACTAAATAGAGATGTATCGACAAAGAATGCAAATATGTCAGGACTTCTTCAGACCGATGCAAGTATCAACCCAGGAAATAGTGGTGGTCCATTGTTGAATCAAGAAGGACAAGTAATAGGTATCAACACTGTCAAAGCCAATGCAGACAATTTAGGATTTGCGATACCTATTAATACAGCAAAAGCCATAGTTCAAAAGGTAATGGAAGATGGAACATATAAAAAGCCGATTATAGGTATTATCGGAATAGATGTAAAGACATTTGTATCATATTCTGGTCAAGATATAGGAGTAGATAATGGTATAATAGTCAAAACTGTAGAAGCCAATACGATAGCTAGTAAACTTGGTATCAAACCAGGAGATATAATAGTAAAAGTAAATGGCAAGGAAATAAAAAATAGAGGCGATTTGAGTAAGATAATGTATAACTATTCAAATGGAGATAAATTGGATATTGAAGTAATAAGAGATGGAAAAGAGATTAATCTAGCAAAATAGTAGATAATATAGATAGGAAATATCTTTTTCAGACACACATTACAGAGTGAAATCAGTTTAATACAGCATTTAGTTTTTAAATAAAGCAATACTAATGGAAAGAGATGGATATTATCCATCTCTTTTTTTGTAAAAAGCCTATATTATGGTTAGAAAGAAAAAGATTTAATTATATAATAAAAATGTAAGCAAAACTTACAGTCGACTATAAAACTGCAGAAAAAATACAAAGGAGGAAAAGACATGGCAAAATTAGAAGGAAAAAAGGTTAGCTTGAAACTAATACTAAACACAGGAGAAATGAAAAATGATAAGGCAGTATTACAAACGATGACAATAAAAGATATCAATCCAGAAGTATCTGAAAGAGATCTTTATGAAATTGGAACAGAAATTGCCCAGATGCAAGAATTTGAACTAGTAGATATACAGAAAAACGAAAATAGCTCAATAGAAGTTGAATAGCAAGATATTAAAGGTGTAGTTAAAAAATAATTTTTAAATAATCATTTTGAAAAGGGGTGTTTTATATGGAAAGTAGTAAGAGAATACTTTTAAAATTCAAGAAGGAGAATGGTAAATATTACAGTTTGACAATTAAAAATGCAAAGGAGGGTGTAGGAGATGAAGAGATAAAGAATCTGATGAATAAAATAATAGAGAAAAAAATTATCAAACAAGGAAGTGTACTTATATCAGGAATTAAGGGGGCAAGCTTTGTGGAAACTCAAAAAAAGAATTTTGATATAGTATAAGCTAGCGTAGAAATTAAGTGCTAGGAAGGCTGTGAGCATATGGAGCTTAAATCAATAGTGCCGATAGTACAAAATGTAGGTTTCCCTATAACAATATCTATTTACCTTTTGGTAAGGATGGAGAAGAAGATAGACCAGCTTACAAATAGTATAGTCGTACTTTCGAAAATATTGGAGTCCAAGTAATAAAAGGGAGGGGATTTCTCCTCCCTAAAAATCTTATCACTAGACAGTATGAAAAGAAGGGAGAAAAATCAAATGAGTAGTGAAAACTTTGGAGGAAATAATGAAATTGAAATGATATTAAAGGACATTGTTGGAGAAAAAGAGCTGCTAATAATGAAGATGATGTTTAGTGAAATAAATAATAGCACAAGTGGCTACTACAAGAATATATCTTCTAGGAAGCCAGAAGAAAATACAAGAGATATGTTGAATCTGGAGTGTGGCTTATCGATGGGTATAATAGAAGATAAAAAGTGCCTAGGAGAAGTAAAAAAGATTTTTGGCAAAGTCGAAGTACTGACCTTTTCTATCTTGCGTATAAGCCAATATTCATTGGAAAGAATAGAGGAGAGTTTAAACGCAATTCAAAGAGAACTAAGAGGCGAAAGAATTTATATAGATGGAAGAAGAAAAGTTGTATCTAAAATATGTATATATTTATCGGGACTATTAAGTGAAAAATATGCTATGAATAATAGGGAAGTAGGAGAAAGACTGGGTAAGAGTAAGGAGCAAGCAAGGAGGTATCTACAAAAGAGATTACAGATTAAAGAAGGAGTATTTAGTGATATTTTTGATGAAATATGTGAAATTATGGATAGACAGCATGAAGAACTTTTAGAAAGACAGGACTATATACTCTGCATAAGGCAAAGCATAAATTCAAAGAAATATCTAGTGATAGATTTGAAGAAAGAGCCAGGTGAAGAGGGGAGAGAATTTATAGCAGATGAAAAAGAAGTAGAAGAAATATTGAAAAAAAGAAGAAAGGTAACGAAAAAGTAACAGGGAAAAAATAAAATAAGGAAAGGAAAACAGAAAGAAAAGAAAAAAGCGCTATGTAAAATAGTAAGAATAAAGATAATTCTAGTAAAAAAAAATGCCAGTTCTAAAAACTTTGAAGGACTGGTATTTTTTTTTTGAAAAGTATTGAAATGAATAAGTTAGTGATGTATAATGAAGTACGGTTATCGAAAATAATATAGAACTTATACATAAAAAATCAATTAAATTGATATTTTTTTCGAAAACTACTTGAATTTATTACAATTTTGTAATAATATTGAAGTGTGAGAAATGTATGTTTGATATTCCTTGTGAGAATGTCAACGCGATTGAAATGTAATTGAATAATATGTTTGGGAGGAATGAATAGACATGAAAAAACAAATAGCTGTATTAATGGCTGC
>JAHHSS010000043.1 GCA_020025095.1 Peptostreptococcus sp. | reverse complement strand
GTATAAATTAATATGTCAATTATCTACAATTTAACATTACTATTAAATATATATTGATTCCGACTTTGACAATAAAATATTAAAAATAAGTTGAAAAAAATGTTAAAAAAAGTTATAATATAAAAAAAAAGCTTTGCATTATAATTTGCAATAAAAAAATAAATAAAAATTAAAAAAATATTATTTAACCTGCAAAGCGAGAAAGGAAGGTATAATATTATGGATGGACGGAAGAAAGTAAAAGCCATTTCGCTGGAGACTTTTGTCTTCTTGGTAATCTTTATAGGAGGATTTGCGTGGGTAGGTCATATCATGGGTGTAGGTAACATGTTTAAGACAATGATGAGTACTGCTCATGACTTATTACTACAAACTGTATTCTTGATTATGGCGATGGCGGTACTAGCAGGTGCAATAAGTGGTCTTTTATCTGAGTTTGGTGCCATATCTCTTATAAACAAAATATTTGCTCCGTTGATGAAACCGTTATATGGTATGCCTGGTGCGAGTATAACTGGTGTTTTGGCAACGTATTTATCTGACAACCCAGCTATAATATCGTTTGCAAAGGATAAAACTTTTACTCAGTACTTCAGAAAATATCAGGTTCCTGCTCTTTGTAACTTAGGAACATCATATGGTATGGGTTTGATACTTACTACATTCATGATTGCTCAGGGGAGAGAATACATAGCTCCAGCCTTAATCGGTAATTTGGGTGCGGTTATAGGAAGTATTGTAAGTGTTAGATTGATGATATCTAAAACTAAGAAGTACTATGGTGCGGAAGCAAATGATTTCTATAAGATTAGCGAAAGCGATGAAGTAGATGATGCTGTGATAGATGCTGAAGTAATCGGAGAAATAAGATATGTAAGAGAAGGTAATATATTCCAGAGAGTGCTTGATGCGCTGTTAGAAGGTGGTAAAAACGGTGTAGATATGGGTATGGCAATTATACCTGGAGTATTGATTGTATGTACATTGGTTATGATGTTAACATTTGGACCATCAAAAGACGGATCTTATACAGGTGCAGCTTATGAAGGAATTAAGTTATTACCTTATTTAGGTGAAAAAATATCATTCATAGTTAAGCCACTATTCGGATTTAAATCACCGGAAGCAATTGCATTCCCTGTAACTTCATTAGGTGCAGTTGGTGCTGCAATGTCTATGGTTCCTAATTTTATACAAAATAACATAATAACACCTAACGATATAGCAGTATTTACTGCAATGGGTATGTGTTGGTCAGGATATTTAAGTACTCACATCGGAATGATGGATGCTTTAAATTCTAGAGAGCTTGCAAGTAAGGCTATAGTGTCTCATACTATTGGAGGACTTGTTGCAGGTATTGCTTCACATTTCCTATTTATATTGTTAATTCATTAAGATAGTATATTTATATAAATACATTATCTTAATCATACAAAGTATATATATAGCAGTCACTTTTGTGGCTGCTATTTTTCTTTCTTATTAGCTTTAAAAATGTAATACACTTAAACTATACTCGTTATTTATAAAACAAATAGAAAAATAAATTTTAATAAAAATCATATAAAATACATATAATGTTACAATTGCAAAGCGTAGAGAGATTTTAAATGAATTTTTATTCTTAAAATTTTCGGATAATTTCAAAAATTGTTGGAATAACAACTTTTATGCTAGTTATAAATTTGATATTATTAAACAAAAGATAGATAAAGTAATGAATATAAGCCTTAAAGTATAAAAAATATATATTAAATAAAGACTTTTTTAGATTTTATACTTGAATAAATTTATAAGCAAATTTATAACAATATAGGCTTATTATAATTAAAGTTACGTAACTGATAGACTGATAAAAAAGGGGGAGTTAAATGTTAAATTGTATTGAAAAAAAACTTCTTGATAAAAAATATACTCTTGGCCTTGTCGAAAATTTCAAAAATGAGATTGATTTTTCAAGTGATTTTTTAGTAATAACTAATAATCCAATGATAAAAAGTGAATTTCCAAAATCTATTTTTGTAGATGGAGAATTTAGAGAAGTATTAATAAAAACAAGGGATATGATTTATAGTGGTTATAAAATAATATCTTTTCCATTGCCAGCCAGCATAAGGATGATCTACTCTCCTATCAGAACAATCTTAGTATCATCAAATCCTGCTTCATTAGATGAGGATTCACTAAGAATAATTGATGAAAGCATTCAGAAATATGAACTAATAATAGGGAAAAGAAATATTGATGTAAAAAATAAAAAAGATTATGAAATCATAGATTATGATTTAACTATATCTGCAATTAAAGAAAATGGTTTCGTAAGGTGTATTAGTAAAGCATAAGAAGGGGTGAATGTATTGAAACTAGAACTTAGAAAAATTCCAATCAATGACGTTGAATTTGGAAGTGAGACAAAGGTAGAGGGTACAAGATTAGTACTTGACAGAGATTCAATTATTTCAGAACTAAAAAAGGTTCCAAATGTAAAGGACATTAAAATTGATTTAGCAAAACCTGGCGAAAAAGTAAGAATAATACCGGTTAAGGATGTTATTCAGCCTAGATACAAAGTTGAAGGACCATCAGGTTTTGCAGGTGTAACTTCAGATGTGGCGCAGCTAGGAAATGGAATAGTAAATATTTTAGATGGTGCTGCGATTGTAACTATTGGAGATATAGTAGGTTTCCAAGAAGGTATAATTGACATGTGGGGTGAGGGAGCTAAATGGACTCCGTTTTCTAAAACAAATAATATAGTAGTAGACATAAGTGTAGTCGACGGATTAGATCCTCACGAACACGAAGAAGCTTGTAGAGTGGTTGGTCTAAGAGCATCTGAAATAGTTGGTATGGCAGCAAAAGACATTGAACATAAGGATGTAGAAATATTTGAAATGGGAGATAACGACGATGAAACTGAAAAGTATCCTAATCTTCCTAAAGTTGTATATGTAGAGATGCTGATATCTCAGGGACTATTACATGCAAGTTATATATACGGTGTAGATTCAGCTCATATATTGCCAACTTTTATGCATCCTAACGAAGAACTAGATGGAGCTGTAATAAGTGGTAACTGTGTTGCAGCGTGTGATAAAATTACAACTTATCAGCATCAAAACAATGCAATAATAAAAGAACTTTATAAACTTCACGGAAAAGAAATAAATTTCTTAGGTGTTGTTCTTGTTCCTGAAAAAACTACTTTAGACGGAAAATTTGTATCTTGTGACTATACAGCTAAATTGTGTAAGGTTCTTGGAGCAGATGGGGTTATAGTATCTGAAGAAGGTTATGGAAATCCAGATTCTGATCTTGTGATGATATGTTCAAGAATTGAAAAGCATGGTATAAAATCAGTTCTTGTTACAGATGAATGCTCTGGTTGGGATGGAATGAGCCAACCTCTTACAGATATATCTAAAGAGGCAGTTGCAGTTATATCTACAGGAAATGTTTCTCATGTTGTAGAGCTTGGAAAGGCAGATAGAATATTAGGTGATCCAGAAGCAGTTGCAAATATAGCAGGTGGATGGGCTGGTGCTTATAATCCTGAAGATGGAACAATGAAGTGTGAATTAAATGCAATTATAGGTTCTACTTCTGAAATTGGTACACATAATGCAACTGTAGAATTATATTAAGGAGGGATGAAAATGTCAAATAAGAAAATCTTATACTATCTAAATCAGTTCTTTGGGCAGATAGGAGGAGAAGAAAAGGCAGATATACCTCCTATACTAAAAAAAGAAGCAATAGGTCCAGCGGCAGCCTATAATGAAAAATTATCTGGAGTAGGTGAAGTGGTTGCGACTGTAATATGCGGAGATAACTATTTTAACGAAAATAAGGATGAAGCAGTAGCTTTTTTAAAAAAGATAAATGATGAAATAAAACCAGATCTTGTTGTTGCAGGACCAGCATTCAATGCAGGTCGTTATGGAATGGCATGCCAGGGAGTAGCAGAATTTTTCTCTAAAGAAATAGGCATTCCTGTAGTATCAGGTATGTATCAAGAAAATCCAGGTCTTGAAGAAACTAGAAAAGTAGCTTATGTGGCAAAAACTGCCGATTCAGCTGCAAATATGAGAAAAGCACTTCCGATAATGGCGAATATAAGTGCAAAACTATTAAAAGGTGAAGTTCTAAAACCTGATATTGACAATTATTTTGCTCAAGGAAAACGATTGACAGTATTTTCTGAAAAGACAGGGGCTCAGAGAGCAGTTGATTTGTTGATGAAGAGATTAAATTGTGAAGAATTTGAAACAGAACTTCCAATGCCAGTATTTGATACTGTTGATCCAGCTCCTGCAATAAAGGATATGTCAAAGGCTACTATCGCACTTGTTACTTCAGGGGGAATAGTTCCACTAGGCAATCCAGATAGAATTCAGTCAGCATCAGCTCAGAAATGGGGCAAATACGATGTTTCCAATATAGATACTTTAAAAGGAGATTATTGTACAATACATGGTGGATATGACCCAGTATATGCAAATGAAGATCCTAATAGAGTTGTTCCACTAGATTCTTTGAAAATGCTGGAAAAAGAGGGGAAAATTGGAAAAGTATTTGATATGTTCTACACTACTACGGGAACAGGTACGGCAATAGGAAATTCTATTACTTTTGGTAAGGAGATGGGGCAAGAGTTAAAAGATGCTGGTGTAGATGGCGTTATTCTAACTTCTACATGAGGCACTTGTACTCGTTGCGGTGCAACGATTGTTAAAGAAATTGAAAGATATGGTATTCCAATTGTACATATGGCTACAATTGTTACAATATCGAAATCAGTTGGTGCCAATAGAATAGTTCCAACAGTAGCTATACCTTATCCAGTAGGTAATCCAGAAAAAGGTGAAAAAGAGATTTTGTTGAGAAATTCATTAGTAGATAGAGCTATAGAGGCTTTGTCTACAGATGTAGATAAACCTACAATGTTCTAAATTTTAAAAGGCCTACAGAGAAGTAAATTATTTATAATATATGAAGACGGGGCCAGTAATATCTGTCCCCGTTTATTTACAAAGGGAGAGGATTTTATGAAGAATGCTAACGAAGTGGTAAAGCTTAGTAAGGTGGTAAATTATGCTGGGGCATTTATAGCCCTCTTAATAGGCTCAGGATTTGCAACAGGACAAGAAGTCATGCAATATTTTGCAGCATGGGGGTATAAAGGTATCTTAGGTGTTTTGGCAACCTTTATTTTGCTAAGTTATGTTGGAATAAGTTTTATATCTGCAGGCTACAACAATAAATTTTCAACTCCAAATGACATTTATAGATACTATTGTGGAAAAACATTGGGAACCTTTTATGATTACTTTTCTATTTTTTTTATATTTCTTTCATTCACAGTAATGATTGGTGGAGCAGGTGCAACTACTTCACAACATTACGGATGGTCTCCTTATGTAGGAGGAATTTTAATGGCATCACTTGCTGTTATAACAGTTTTATTCGGTTTAAATAGGATAGTAGAAGTTATAGGAAATATAGGTCCTGTAATAGTTATAATAGCTATATTTGTTGGAGCAGTGAGTATTTTTACTAATCTTGATGGAGCTAAAGAAGCTCCGAAGATAATACATGATCTTGTTGCTAATAAGGAAATTAAAGTAGCTTCCACAAATTGGTTTTTAGCTGCTGGTTCGTATGTAGGTTTCTGTATGTTATGGCTAGCTGCTTTTCTTGGTCAGATAGGTGCTAGCGCAAATAGTGATAAAGAAGGAAAATTAGGTGCATTTAGTGGCGCAGCTGGATTTTCTTTAGCAGTTTTACTAATGACTCTAGGAATATTCTTTTCAATAGGTAGTCTTAGAGGAACTCAAATTCCAACTCTTATATTAGCAGGAAAAATACATCCTATGTTAGCGAATGTATTTTCTATAATTATTCTTTTAGGAATATATACAACATCAGTTCCATTATTATGGTCTGTTATAGCAAGGTTTGCAGAGGAAAAAACTAAAAAATTCAAAATTTTAGCCATAGTACTTGGTGTAGTAGGAGCTATAATAGGTTTAATTTTAAAGTTTGATTCGCTTGTAAATATTGTTTATGTACTTAATGGGTATGTTGGTCTTGGCTTATTAATAATAATGATAATTAGATCTATTCAATGGAAGAGAATATAAAAAAACTTGTTAAAAATATATCTTAAAAAACGATTTTTATATGATAAAGTAGTAAAAATAAGCTAGATATTTTAAAATGTGATACAGTTTATAGTAAGTAGCTATAGCTGTATCATTTTTTCTTTTAAATTGTAGAAAAGATTAAAACGAAAATATTTTCAAGTTCAAAAATGTTATTTAAGTGGAAAAATATCATAGTAAAATTTTTAAAATAATGAAAAGAATACAATTTAAAGTATAAAAGTAAGTAAATCGTAAATAAGAGTTCATTATATAATTAGTATATATTCAATAGTTAAAAAAGCAATAAGTTCTAAACATTAATGCATGTTATAATATCGTTAATATATAAATGAAAATGATGTGTAAGATGGAAAAGAGGTGATTTGTATGAATGATTTATTTTGGAATAGAATGATATTTGAAGGAATATCAGAAGAGTCTAAAATGGCTATAGAAAATATGCCTAAAGAAGAAAAGTCATATAAAGCAAACGAACTTGTATCAAGTGAGGGAGAACCTATTGAATCTGTGTGCATTATACTCACAGGAGCTTTAAAATCTACTGAATATACATCAGAAGGAAAAGAATTAAATTCATCGTACTATTTTGGAGGAGATGCATTCCCTTTTTATTTAGTATATGGGGGGATAAAAAAGAATTTTTCAAACACCTATGCGTTAAAAAAAACCAAAGTGGTATGGCTGAAGGTTAAAGATCTTATCCCAATTATAGATAATGACCAAGTATTTCTTCATAATATTTTAAGATTCGTTGCTGAGTACTGTTGTTATAGCAAATTAATAATAAGATGTACTCAGTACAGAAGAGTTCTAGATAGGTTGAGTTTTTGGTTGTTACATATTAAAAATCCAGATAATATAATAGAAATACCAAATTCTCAGGAAGTGTTAGCAGATATTCTTCATGTGAATAGAAGCAGTTTAAACCAAGAACTAAAATTTTTAGACTCAAATGGTATAATTCAATTGGAAAAAAAGAAGATAAAAGTTCTAGATAAAGAGTACCTTCAGTCACTATTATAAGGTTTTTGATTTTGTTTACAGATATATCTATATTTTTTATGGCCATTATTAAAATGTAAATACACATATATTCTTTCAATAGAACAAGCAGAAACCTTACAAGATATTTTGTAAAATTTCTGCTTGTTTATTTTATAATATATTATTAAATTCTATCATACACAAGGAAACGGTATCGAGGAGCATTTTCAGGATAAATAAATTCTGAAGCACGAACTAGTTTCCAAGAGTTCTCATTTATACTAGGGAAAAAACTATCTGCGGAAACAATATCTTTTTCTTCTATAGTTGTGACAAAGAGTTTTGAAGAATAATCCATAAACTGAGAATAAACATTATCCCCACCACAAATAAATATTTTTTCATCGGGATTATTTTCAGCATATTTTAGTACATCTTCCTTAGAATTAAGTGTAAAAGCACCTTCGAATTTTTTTTTACTTCTAGTCAGGACAATATTCTTTCTATTTGGAAGAGGTCTTTTTGGAAAGCTAAAATATGTTTTACTTCCACAAACTATGGTATTGTTTAAAGTTGTTTCTTTAAAATATTTTAAATCATCTTTTAAATGATACAACATATCTCCATCAAAGCCAATAGCATTAGTTTTTTCTGTCATTGCAACTATCATATATATATTATTGTACATATATCACCTCGTTTAAAAAATAATTATATAGCAAGTTCAAATTTTAAGTTTGGTTTTATTGGATTGTAATTTTCCATCTTAAAATCATCTATTGTAAAATCATAAAAATCTGTTTTATCTGGGTTGAGAACAAGTCTTATTTTATCGCTATCTTCTTGAGAATCTCTGCTTATAAGTTCTTTAACTTGCTCTATATGCCTATCATATATGTGGGCATTATTAACATAGTGACAGAATACACCAGCTTCTAAGCCAACATGCCTTGCAACCATCATTAATAGCGCAACATATTGTATTTTATTTATTGCATTAGCAACGGGAACGTCAGAAGAACGTTGAATAAGTGTCATATCAAGATAACCATCTCTAACACTCCATTGCGTTTCCATCGCACAAGGGTGAAGTCCCTTACTAGAATTAAGATCTGCTTCTTGATACAGATTTATAATATGTCTTCTGCCATAAGGTTGATTTTTAAGCCCATCAAGAAGTTTGTTCATCAAATTGTATTTTTTCACAGTTGCACCATATCTCTGCCCGATAGTTCTGTTTCCAATATCCCATTCATCCCACCATGTAATGGAGTATTTGTCTTTCAAAAGGTCTAAATCATTACTTTGATCTTGATAAATCCAAAGAATTTCTTTAATTCCAGATTTCCAAGCAGTTTGTCTAAGAGTAAGGATAGGAAGCTCTCCTTTCGATAAATCATACCTTTCAAATACTTGATTAATGAAATAAGTATGAGAAGGAGTCCCATCTGCATATTTAGGTCTAACTTTTTCTCCTAAAGTGTTGTTTCCACTATTTAGTATGTCTAAACATAGCTTTTTAAAATTTTTATCAGCAATAGTCATGATAACCTCCTAAAAGTTTTGTTTTTTATTAACATGTCTATTCTACCATAAAAATTATTTAATTACTATTTATAGAATTGTTAACGATTTGTTTTATTTTAATAAAAAAGGTGTTACGAAAATTAATTTTTTGAATACATATGGTAATTTTAAAATAAATTTATATTATTTACCACTTTGGGGAAAATTAATAAAGCTAATGCAATATAAGTTGTTAAAATTTTTTTAAAACTAAAAATAGATAGTAGTATCAATTTTTGATTAAAGATAATAACAAAATGTTACTTTCTTATTAAGTTTTATGTAAATATTGTCACCAATAAGATGTTGAAAGAAAAGCTTATTATTAGATATACTGAAGGTATAGAAAAATACTTTGGAGGAATTATTATGAATAAATTTATGAAAAAATCGATGATGCTTATGTCATTGTCAGCTATATTAACTACAGCGATGTGTATAGCTAGTTATGCTGATGCTTCTATAATTAGAGATATAAGTGGGCGTGATAGATTTTCTACGGCTATAAGTATTTCAAGAAATGGATGGGAAAGTGGTTCTGAAAATGTTATCCTTGTTAATTCACAAGCTGTTGCAGATTCTCTTTCAGTTGCACCACTTGCTAATAAGTTAAAAGCACCTGTTTTGCTTACAGATAGCGATAGTTTAAAATGGGAAACAAAAGAAGAAATAAAAAGGTTAAATTCAAAAAGAGTACTTATAATTGGTGGCTATAGTTCTATTTCAAAATTGATAGAAGAACAATTAAAGGCTAGAGGCTACGATATAGAAAGAATATCTGGAAGTAGCAGAGTGGAAACTTCTATAAACATAGCTAATAGGTTGAAGGATTTTTCAAAAGAAGGTATAAATAGTGCTTTTATAGTAAATGGAATAAAGGGGCTTGCTGATGCGGCGGGCGCTGGTTCGATAGCTGCAAAAAATAACTATCCAATAATTTTTGCAGATAAAAATAAGGTATCAGATATTGAAGCAAATATTAAAAAGTTAGATATAAAGCAAACATATTTGATAGGTGGAACTTCTAGTTTGCCATCCGAATTTGAAAATATTTCTGAAGTAGTAGAGCGTATTTCAGGAGAAAATAGGCAAGAAACAAACCTAAATCTTATAGATAAATTTTATAAAAATTTTAGCACAGTATATATAGCAGATGATGGAAGCTTAAAACCATCTAAGCTTATAGATTCTGTTTTAATAAATGCAGGCATAATAGCTAGTAATAATAGCGAAAGCGTTGAATATATAGCACCAGAAGAAAAGGCTGATAAAAAAATAACTGAAGAAGTTGTTGAAAATAGTAGAGGTTCTGCTAATATGGATATAACAAATGAGGAAATAGCTGTTAGAGATAGCGGTAGTATAAGCTCTAATGATAAAGTTTCGAGTGAAGATGCTAAGAGTATAACTTTGCAAGAAAAAAGGGAAGATGAAAAAAAAGTAGACGAAAAAGTGGATCTTGAAAATGAGTATATAGATGAAAATAATTACTCAAATATAAAATCAGATTCAAAAAATAAATCAGCTTCATCTTTAGAATCAGGGCCTGTTATGTTAGTATCAGAAGACAGAGGATTTACATATAATCAGATGAAAAGATTGAATAGTGATGGTAATTCAATTAAAAATATTATTCAAGTGAGTGGTGGAAATAATTTTAGGAATTATATAGAAAATATAGCTGATTTTATAGTAAATAGGGGAAATAAAAAATCAAAAGATGCTTTTAACAAAATAATGTCTTATGAAAATGTAACGATAAATTATAATATTTCAGGAAAGAAAAAGACATTAGATGGAAATTCTATTCTTAAAATGATTGAATGTAACTCAAATAACGGTTTTAATTTAGAATTTAATAAAAATAAGGTAAGAAAATTTATTTCGGGAATAGATATTTCTGGCATGAATCAAGGAAAATCAAGTGTATATGCTTATATTAAAAATGGTAAGGTAATAATAGATAAGTCTTCTTTTAATCCAATAGTGGATATAGAGAAAGAAACAAATAATTTGATAAACAAGCTTTATACTGGAAAATCATATTTTAACCTTGTTCCAAGTTACACAAAGAAAAATCTACCGAGAGGAGCAGTAAACCTTGGAAATAAATATATCCAAATAGACTTAAAAACACAAAGTATGTGGGTTTGGAAAGAGGGAAAAGCAATTGTTTCTACTCCGATAGTTTCAGGAAATCCAAACAAGGGAATGGCAACACCACCAGGAATATTTACAATAAGAGGAAAAATGAGAAATGCAGTTTTGAGGGGGCCAGGATATGCATCACCAGTTAAGTATTGGATACCATTTAATGGAAGTATAGGAATACATGATGCTTCATGGCAACCAATATATGGTGGAAATAGATATCTTTATGCTGGTTCTCATGGTTGCATAAATACTCCTTTAAAGGCAGTAGGAATTTTGTATAATAATGTTTCAGTAGGAACGCCTGTAATTGTTCAGAGTAATGCTAGAATTAAATAATTTATAAATAAAGAAATACTAAAATTGTCTAGTTACACAGTTTTAGTATTTTTTTTATTAAAAAATACTAGAATTATAAATAAAATATGAAAGTAATAAGATGAAAATGCCTAAAAAATTTTAAAGTAAATGTTTACAAATTAACAAAAAAGGTATATAATACAAGGTGAAAAGAAGAAAATCGAAATAAATTTAATAACTAGTTATTTTTTATTGGAAGATGCTTAATAAGCTTACTTTGGAGGTATTTAAAATGTGGGAAAAAGACATTAATGTAAATGAAGTAAAGGAAATAAGAGTAAAAACAACAACATATTTAGGTGCAGGAGCTATACAAAAATTTAACGATATAGCTGAAGAGCTTGCTCATAAAGGTTTGGACAAGGTAGTAATATTAACAGGAAAATCTGCATATAAGAAAACAGGTGCATGGGATGTTGTTAGTAAAGCTTTAGAAAAAAATAATATAGAATATGCTTTATTTGACAAAATAACTCCTAATCCTCAACATTTAGATGTAGACGAAGCAACAAAATTAGGGAAAGAATTAGGAGCAAAGGCTGTAATAGGGATCGGAGGAGGAAGTCCTATAGATTCTGCAAAATCAGTAGCTATTTTATTAAAGTATCCTGAAAAAACAGCAGCAGAACTTTATGAACTAAAATTTGTTCCAGAAGAAGCTGCTCCAGTAATAGCTATAAATCTTACTCATGGTACTGGAACAGAAGTAGATAGGTTTGCGGTTGTATCTATTCCTGAAAAAGAATATAAACCAGCTATAGCATATGATTGTATATATCCTATGTATGCAATTGATGATCCAGCTCTTATGACGAGTCTTCCAAAGTTCCAGACTATGTCAGTATCAGTTGATGCAATAAATCATGTATTTGAAGCGGCAACAAGTTTAGCAGCAAATCCATTTAGTATTTTATGTGCTAAAGAAACTGTAAGATTAGTGCATGAATATCTTCCAAGAGCGATAAAAGACGGAAATGATATAGAAGCAAGATATTACTTGTCATATGCATCAATGATAGCAGGAACATCATTTGATAATGGACTTCTTCATTTTACACATGCGTTAGAACACCCACTAAGTGCTATAAAAACTGATTTAACGCATGGATATGGATTGGGTATACTTCTTCCAGCGGTAGTAAAACAGTGTTTTGAAGCAAAAAAAGAAACTATAGAAGAAATATTCGAGCCAATATTTGCGGGTGCTAAAGATTTAAATGCTGAAAAGGCTGCTGAGTTAACAAGAGAATGGTTGAAATCAGTAGGTTTAACACAAACTTTAAAAGATGAAGGATTTAGTGAAAATGATTTAGATAAATTGACTGATTTAGCATTTACAACACCTTCTTTAGATGGTTTACTAGGATGTGCTCCAGTAGAAGCCACAAGAGAAATTGTTAGAAATATTTATAAAGAATCTTTATAAATATAGTTTTGTGAATTTTGTTAATCAAGTAATTTTAATATAGTTCGAAGACATATTTACGAGTTTGTAGAATTTAGAACATATTTTGTTCGATTTTACAAACTCGTTTTTAATATTAAAAAATCAGATATTGGAAAAGATTTAGTTAATATACACATATGATATAAAAATTAAATGCCTAAAAATAAAATAATTGTATATACAGTTTAGATAAATAGATTGAAGATT